>NZ_JBSGXP010000012.1:53615-86351 GCF_053610105.1 Kitasatospora sp. NPDC054939
GACCGGTGGGTGGTGGGGGTGCCGGGGCCTGACGGCCCGGCACCGCGCGGGAGGGCGGGGGCCCGCCTGCGGCACCGCCCCGGGGTGGGGGGGGGGCGCGGGGGGGGGGCCGCCCCCCGCTTCTGCGTCTGCCGGGCCACGGCCTGGGGCATCGAACGGCCGCCGGCCGTGGTAGCGGCCGTGTCGTGGCCGGGACGGTGTCGTTGGCCAGGTCGGTTGATCTTGCCCGGGTGGGGCGCCGGTTCCTCCGGTGCCCGCCCGGGCCCGACGTGAGGGGTCCTGATGGCGCGGGCAGGTACCGGGCAGGCTGCTGGAACGACGTCGTACCGGGGTGTGTCCCAAGCGCGCCGTCGGTCGGCGGCGGTGGTGACGGCGGTGTGCGGGACGGTTCTTCCACTGGTCGGCCAGGTGCCGGGCGCACACGCCGTCGACGGTTCCGCGCCGGTCGGCCACGACCGGCGGGCACGGCATGGGGCTGGGGGTATTCGTTCCCCTGGGGCCCGCAGCTGCGGGCCCCATAGGGGTGGGTGTCACCCGTGAACGCCTTCGAGCCGGGTGGGAGCGCACCCGTGCGCCGGTCAGTGCACCCGGGCCGGGGAAGCCGGTGATGATCGGAGCGTCGGGTCCCGCTCGAACGGCGCAACGGCGGCTCGGCCAGGTCCGTCCGCGGCGGCACCGGCGCCCCCCGGGCCGACTCGGAGGCCGCTCCGGCCGGGACCGGCTCGGAGGTGTCGATGGTGGCAGCCCGGCCGGGCGCGCGGCAGTGCCGCCAGGTGCGGTGTGCCGAACCCTACCCCAGGTCCACCGCTGTGACCTGCAGTAATACCATTGATTCGAACGAGTGACCGATTCGCGAGGAAGCGGAATCCGACTTCCCAATTTCGCACTTGTGTTCGATGCTGGAGGGGTGGAGGCAACACTCGCCGCACTGGCACCCCGGCTCCAGCTGTCCCGTCCCGGACCGCTGGTCCCCGTGCTGCCCGCCCTCGAAGAGCTCCTTCCCGAGCGCGGGCTGCGCCCCGGCGCCGTGGTGTCGGTGACCGGCGGCGGCACCGCGCTGCTCCTCGCGCTCACCGCCGCAGCCACCACCGGCGGCACCTGGTGCGCGGCGCTCGGCTTCGAGGGGCTCGGCCTGCTGGCCGCCGCCGAACTCGGGGTGGACCTGACCCGCCTGGTCGTCGTCGAGGCCCCCGGTGAGCAGTGGCCGCAGGTGGCCCTCGCCCTGGCCGACGGCGTCGGCGTCCTGCTGCTGCGCCCGACCGGCCCGGTCGCGCCGCAGCTGGCCGAGCGACTGACCACCGTGGCCCGGCGCAGCGGCTGCGTGCTGGTGGTGGCCGGTGTGTGGCCGGGGGCGCGGGTGCGGCTGCAGGTGGTCTCCCGCTCGTGGGTGGGGCTGGGGCAGGGGCGCGGACGGCTGCGGGCGCGGCAGGTGGTGGTGAGGGCGGCGGGCCGCGGGGCGGATCGTCCCGGCGGGGGAGAGTGCCCGGTTCCTGGCGCCGTTCCCGGTGTCCGAACTGGCCGACGCCAAGCTGGCCGACCTGCTCGTCCGCCTCGGCCTGCCGGCGATCGGCCTGTTCGCCGCCCTGCCGTCCGCCGGCGTGGCGGACCGCTTCGGTACGGCCGGGGTCGCCGCGCACCGCCTGGCCCGCGGCCTGCAGGCCCGCCCGGTCGTCGCCCGCCCCCCGGACGTGGACCTGACCGCCGAACAGCACTTCGACCAGCCCCACACGGTGGCGGAGCCGCTGGTGTTCGCCGCCCGCGGCCTGGCCGAGCGCCTGCACGCCGGCCTCGCCGCGGCGGGCCTGGCCTGCGAACGCGTCGAGGTCGAGGTCGACTGCGCCGACGGCACCGGCGCCTCCCGCGCCTGGCGCCACGAAGGCCGGCTGTCGGTCGGCGCGGTCGCCGAACGGGTGCGCTGGCAACTGCAGGCCTGGCAGCACCGCCGGCTGTTCGACCGGGCGCAGGGCGGCGTGGTGGCGCTGCGCCTGGTCCCGGACGGCCTGTTCCGCGACCCGGGCCGCCAGCTGTCGCTGGCCGACGGCGACCAGGAGGCCACCGCCCGGGTGGAGCGCGCGGTCGCCCGGGTCCAGGCGATCCTCGGGCACGCCGCCCCGGTCACCGTCGACCTGGCGGGCGGCCGGGCCCCCGCCGACCGGGTGGTGCGCACCCCGTGGGGCGACGCGCACCAGGAGCGCCGCGCCGACGGGCCGTGGCCCGGCCGGCTGCCCGCGCCGTCCCCCACCCGGGTGCCGCCGGCGCCCGTACCGGTGCGGCTGCTGGACGCGGACGGGCGTGACGTGGAGGTCACCGCCCGGGCCGAGGCCCGCAGCGCCCCGGTCCGGCTGGTGCTGCCCGACGGCGCCGCCGCGGTGACCGGCTGGGCCGGGCCGTGGCCGGAGCAGGAGCGCTGGTGGGACCCGGACGGGGCGCGGCGCACCGCCCGCATGCAGGTCACCGTCGACGACGGGAGGGCTTTACTGCTCGCCGTCACCGCCGGCCGCTGGCACCTGGAGGGCGACTACGACACCTGACTGCACCTGACACCTGACCGACACCTGACCCGGACCCCCGGCCCCCGTAGACCCGGACCACCCCACGAACCCGGACCACCCCCATGGGCTTCACCAACCACCCCGAGACCCCGTGGCGCGACCTGCACCGCGCCCTGACCGGCGGTGCCCCGTCGGACGAGCACACGGTGCTGCCCTTCCCCGGCCCGCCGACCCCGCCGCAGCAGAGCCCGCCGGACCGGACCCCACCGGAGCAGCCCCCGCCTCCGCAGGCCGCCGACGACCGAGGCGGCCGAGGTGGTCCGGGCGGCCCGGGCTGGGCGGAGCTGCACGTCCACACCTCCTTCAGCTTCCTCGACGGCGCGAGCGACCCGGCCGAGCTGGTCGCCGAGGCCGCCCGCCTGGGCATCGAGGCGCTCGCCGTCACCGACCACGACGGCCTGTACGCGGCGGCCGTGTTCGCCGCCGAGGCCCGCCGCGTCGGCCTGACCACGGTGTTCGGCGCCGAGCTGACCCTCGACGCGGACCTGGCGCCCACCGGCGTCGCGGACCAGGACGGCGAGCACCTGCTCGTCCTCGCCCGCGGCGCGGAGGGGTACCGCCGCCTCGCCAGGACCATCGGCGACGCCCACCTCGCCGGCGCCGGCAAGCGCCGCCCGCGCTACGAGCGCGACCGCCTGCCCGACGCCGCGGGCGGCCACTGGGCGGTGCTCACCGGCTGCCGCAAGGGCGCCGTCCGCCGCGCCCTCGACACCGAGGGCCCGGCCGGGGCCGAGCGCGAACTGCGCGCCCTCGCCGAGCGCTACGGACGCGACAACGTGTTCGTCGAACTGACCGACCACCAGGTGCCCGGCGACGACGACCGCAACGACGCCCTCGCCCGGCTCGCGGCCGGGACCGGGCTCGCCCTGGTCGCCACCACCGCCGCCCACCACGCCGCACCCGCCCAGGCCCGCCTCGCCCAGGCGCTCGCCGCCCTGCGCCAGAACCGCTCCCTGGCCCAGGCCGAGGCCCACCTCGCGGCGGCCGGCACCGCGCACCTGCGCTCACCGGCCGAGATGGCCCGCCGCCTGCAGCCGTGGCCCGGCGTCCAGCAGGCCACCGTCGACCTCGCCCGCGCCTGCGCCTTCGACTTCCGCACGCTCGACCCCGAGATGCCCGGCTTCCCCGTCCCCGAGGGCCACACCGAGACCACCTGGCTGCGCCACCTCACGCTGCGCGCCGCGGGCACCCGCTTCGCCCCCGGCAACGCCAAGGCCCACCGGCAGGTGGCCTACGAGCTCGACGTCATCGAACAGCTCGGCATGGCCGGCTACTTCCTGATCGTCCACGACATCGTCGACTTCTGCCGCCGCGCCGACATCTGGTGCCAGGGCCGCGGCTCGGCCGCCAACTCCGCCGTCTGCTACGCCCTCGGCATCACCAGCGTCGACCCGATCCACTACGGCCTGCTGTTCGAACGCTTCCTCAGTCCGGAGCGCGACGGCCCGCCGGACATCGACCTGGACATCGAGCACCGCCGCCGCGAGGAGGCCATCCAGTACGTCTACGACACGTACGGCCGCGACCACGCCGCCCAGGTCGCCAACGTCATCACCTACCAGCCCCGCCTCGCCGTCCGCGACGCGGCCCGGGTCCTCGGCTACGCCACCGGAGACCTCGACCGCTTCGCCCGGGAGACCGGCTGGCACGAGATGCCGCCGCCCCGGGCACCGGTCCCCGAGGACGTGCGCGAACTCGCCGCCCGGCTGCGCGGCCTGCCCCGCCACCTCGGCATCCACTCCGGCGGCATGGTCCTCACCCGCCGCCCGATCGCCGAGACCTGCCCCACCGAGTGGGCGACCATGCCCGGCCGCAGCGTCCTGCAGTGGGACAAGGACAGCGTGGCCGAAGCGGGCCTGGTCAAGATCGACCTGCTCGGCCTGGGCATGCTCTCCGCCCTCCACGACACCTGCGACCTGATCGAACGCCACCACGGCCTGCGCTACGACCTGGCCACCATCCCCCCGGACGACGACGAGGTCTACGCGATGCTCTGCCGCGCCGACACCGTCGGCGTCTTCCAGGTCGAGTCCCGCGCCCAGGCCTCCGCACTGCCCCGGATGCGCCCCCGCAACTTCTACGACCTCGTCGTGCAGGTCGCCCTCATCCGCCCAGGACCGATCCAGGGCGGCAGCGTCCACCCCTACATCCGGCGCCGCAACGGCCACGAGAAGGCCACCATCCCGCACCCCCTGATGGAACGCGCCCTCGCCAAGACCCTCGGCGTCCCGCTCTTCCAGGAACAGATGATGCAGCTCGCCATCGACTGCGCCGGCTTCACCCCCACCGAGGCCGACAAGCTGCGCCAGGCGATGGGCGCCAAACGCTCCCACGAACGCGTCGCCGAACTGCGCGAGCGCCTGCTCACCGGTATGGCCGAACGCGGCATCCCGGCCCAGGTCGCCCAGGACGTCTACACCAAGATCGACGCGTTCTCCGGCTACGGCTTCCCCGAGAGCCACGCCGCCAGCTTCGCGCTGCTGGTGTACGCCTCGGCCTGGCTCAAGCACCACTACCCGGAGGCGTTCACCTGCGCCCTGCTCGCCAACCAGCCCATGGGCTTCTACGCGCCCCTCACCCTGATCGCCGACGCCCGCCGCCACGGCGTCACCGTCCTGCCCGTCGACATCAACCGCAGCGACGCCGCCCCCACCCTCGAACCGGTGCCCGACGGCCCCGGCGGGGGAGCGGTGCCCGCCCGACCGGCGATCCGCCTCGGCCTCGCGGACGTCCGTGGCCTCGGCACCGACCGGGCGGAGGCGATCGCGGCCGGCCGCCCCTACACGGACCTGGAGGACTTCGCCCGCCGCACCGCCCTGCCCGCCCCCGAACTCGAAGCCCTCGCCACCGCCGGTGCCTTCGCCGGTCTCGGGGTCACCCGCCGCCAGGCCCTGTGGTCGGCCGGACTGCTCGCCCGCACCACCGACGGCATGCTCCTCGGTACCGCCCCCGCGCTCACCGCCCCGCCGGGCCTGCCGGAGATGACCGCTGTCGAGGAGACCATCGCCGACCTGTGGGCCACCGGCACCTCCGCCAACGGCCACCCCGTCCAGCACGCCCGGCCCCACCTCCGGCGGTGCGGAGCGATGACCGCCGCCGACTTCAAGGCCGACGCCGCCCCCGGCACCCCGGTCGTCGTCGGCGGACTGGTCACCCACCGCCAGCGCCCGCCGACGGCCGGCGGCGTCCTGTTCATCTCCCTGGAGGACGAGACCGGCCTCGTCAACGTCGTCTGCCAGCCGCACGTGTGGGAGCGCCAGCGACGCACCGCCCTGCAGAACGCCGGCCTGCTGGTCCACGGCACCGCCGAGCGCCGGGACGGCGCGGTCAACCTGGTCGCGACCCGCCTCGCCCCCCTCACCCTCGCCCCCGGTACCCGCAGCCGGGACTTCCGATGACCGCCCCGGCCCTCCCCGGCCCGCGTTCGCGCAGGTCAACCCATGGACCCGGGGTGACCGACCGCATCCGCGCGGGATACAGTCGGCCGAACGACCGAAAGGGCACTCCACGATGGACGACACCACCACCCCCCGTGCCCGCAGAGGGCGACCCAAGGGCGTCCGGGTGGGCGACGACGGCCTGACCGAACGCCAGCGCCAGATCGTCGGGGCCATCAGGAGCTACGTCCAGCGCCGCGGATTCCCGCCCTCGATCCGGGAGATCGGTGAGGCCGTCGGCCTCTCCAGCTCCAGCTCGGTCGCGCACCAGCTCACCCGGCTGCAGCAGCTCGGCCTGGTCGCCAAGGACCCGCACCGCCCTCGCGCCTACTGCCTCATCGACGACGAATCCGGTAACGGCAACGGCATCGGTATCGGCACGGACGCGGAGACCGCCCCGCCCGCCGCCGACAGCGTGGCCGTGCCGCTCGTCGGCCGGATCGCGGCCGGCGGACCGATCCTCGCCGAGCAGCACATCGAGGACCGGCTCACCCTGCCGCGCCGCCTCGTCGGCGGCGGCGAGCTCTTCGCCCTCACCGTCCAGGGCGACTCCATGACCGGCGCCGCGATCGAGGACGGCGACACCGTCATCGTCCGCCGCCAGCCCGTCGCCGAGAACGGCGACATCGTCGCCGCCATGATCGACGGCGAGGCCACCGTCAAGGAACTCAAGCGCGAGAGCGCCCACACCTGGCTGAAGCCGCACAACCCCGCCTACGAGCCCCTCAACGGCGACGACGCCACCATCCTCGGCAAGGTCGTCGCCGTCCTGCGCCGTCTGTGAGCACCCGCCCGGACCGATCCGGCGATGCAATGCCCCCGCTCCGCCCTTTTCGCTGCGCGCCGAACGGGTAGGAGTGGCTGTATCGGCCGACGCCGAGTCGCAGCCGTTCATCACCACGGGCCCGGGACCCTCCCGGGCCCTGGTCTTTCGCCGTTTGCGGGCTCCTGGTGCGCAGGCCCGCATCGGTGGCCCGGTCCGGAGGTGCGGTTCGGGGCTCGGTCCGCAGGCCGGTTTGGGGGCAGCTCTCCCGGGCACGCGCGAGGCGGTCGATAGCGGTGGGGCCTGACAACGGAAGGCCGACGGCCACCGGGTCGTGGCACCGCACCGGACGCCGTGGCGGGAAGGGAGTCAGCACTGTGCTCGGAAAAGTCGTGTACAAGCCGGTCGGCGCGCTGGTGGGCGCACTCGGCGGGGTGATCGCGGGGTGGGCGTTCAAGCGCGTCTGGGCGCTGGCCGGGGGCGAGGACGAGGCGCCGAGTGCGACGGACGAGGGCCGCTCGTGGCGCGAGGTCCTGATGGCGGCGATGCTCCAGGGAGCGGTCTTCGCCATGGTCAGGGCCGCACTGGACCGATCGGGCGCGGTGGCCTGGGCGCGGGTGACCGGCCGCTGGCCGACGGGCGCCCACGGATGACGGGCCGTACCCGGCGGTAACGGGCCGTCCCCGGCGGGTGACCGGCCGTCCCCGGTGACGACGGGCCGTCCCCGGTCGGAACGGGGACGGCCCGGTGCGGATCAGGCGCGGCAGCGCAGCATCGTCAGCGGCGGGTTGCCGTCGTGGTCCTCCCAGAACTTCTCGCCGAACTCCTTGCGGCCCGCGGCCGAGATCTCCAGTGGGACCCAGGTGATGTCGCGGAATCCGGCGGCGGCCAGCGAGTTCTCGTAGACCGCACGGCTCGGCGGGTTGGCGATGAAGGAGATCGGCGGGTCGAGGAGCGCGGTGAGCCGCTCCTTCGGACCGATCTCGGTCTCCTCGCCGAGCGACTCGCACAGGAAGCCGTACTTGGCCAGCGACGGCCCGTCGAACCGGAAGTCCGGGCTCTGCACGAAGGCGAAGAACTCGGCGCCCTCCGCGATGCTGCGGTGGATGTTGCGACACATCAGCTCGATGGTGGCGACGTCCGGGGCGTAGTTGAACGCCTGGACGGCGACCGCGAGGTCGAACGGCTTGTCATACTCCGGCAGTTCGGCGATGTCCCCGACCTCGTACCGCGCGCCGAGCGGGTTGGCGTCCTCCATGGCCTGCGCCGCCTCGATCATTGCGGAGGAGATGTCCACCCCAAGGACGTCGGAGGCGCCGCGGCGCTTGAACTCCCGGCTGTAGAAGCCGGTTCCGCAGGCGAGGTCGAGGATCGACCGGCCGCTCACGTCGCCGACGAGCGCGAGGAAGCTGGGCACCTCGCCGTAGCGGGTGAGCGGAAGGGTCTTGAAGCCCTCGAACGCCTCGCCGATCTCGTCGTACAGCTGACCGCTCATGTGCGGTTCCCCGTTCTGTCCTTGGCTGTCGGCCGCCTGAACCGGCCGCAGCTCCATGGCGGGAATCCTGCCTTCCGCAGCCTGCGGCGTCGTACTGGCGGAAGCCACAAACATGGCGCTGCTGCGTGCCGTTGCACTCATCGTGTTCGTACCGGACGCATCCGTCCGTGACCATCGGTCACCGCGCTTGAACCGAAGGCCGGTTGCTCCGCGTGCGGCGGTTCGCGCGGGCCGTCGGGTCCGCGCCGACGCCGCGACGGCGGAGGCCGGTTCCCGAGCGAAGATCATCAACCGGTAGGCTCGCTCCGCAACACGACGCGAAGGGGAGCTCTGTGGCGCGGGTTGCGGTGGTCGGCGGGGGTATCAGCGGGCTGGGGACGGCGCTCATGCTCGGGCGGCGGGGTCACCGGGTCACGCTGTTCGAACAGGACGCGCGGGCCGCCGGATCGGACCCGGACCGCGACTTCTTCGACTGGCACCGGCCCCGGGTGCCGCAGGCCGTCCAACCGCATTCGCTGCTCGCACCGGTGCGCACCGTGCTGCGCGCCGAGACCCCGGACGTCTACGCGGACCTGTTGGCGCGCGGGGCGCGGGAGTACCACGAGTTCGACTGGTTCGGTGCGCATCCGCCGCACCGGCCCGGCGACGAGGAACTGGTGACCCTGCGCACCCGCCGTATCGTGCTGGAGGCCGCCCTCGGCGCGGCCGTGCAGCGGGAGGCCGCCGTCGAGGTGCGGCAGGGCTGCCGGGTGGACGCCCTCACCGTCGAGGCGGGCCGTCCCACCGTCGAGGCGGGCCGTCCGCCCCGGGTCACCGGTGTGCGGGCGGACACGGAGGCGTACCGGGCGGACCTCGTCGTCGACGCGACCGGCCGCCGTTCGCCGGTGCCCGGATGGCTGGTCGCGGCCGGCTGCCGCCCGCCCGTGGTGGAGAGCCACCGCACCGGGCTCGCCTACCTGTGCCGCTGGTACCGGCTGCGCGACGAGGGCCCGCGCGGCCCCGGGCAGGTGAAGACCGGCTCCGCGGCACCGTTCGCGCTCGCCGGGGTCTTCCCGTCCGACAACGACACCTTCGCGGTGAACCTGGTGCTCTCCACGGCCGATCCCAGCCGCGGCGCGCTCACCGACCCCGCCGTGTTCGAGGCCGCCGCCCGCCGCTTCCCCGCCACCGCCGCCTGGCTCGACCTGGACCCCGAACCGCGGTCGGCGGTGCTGGCGATGGCCGGCCTGGACAACCGCTGGACCTCCCTCGCCGACGACGCGGGGCCGGTCGTCACCGGCCTGGTCAACGTTGGGGACAGCCTCGTCCACACCAACCCCACGCTCGGCCACGGCGTGGCCCTCGGCCTGCGCGCCGGCCAGCACCTCGCCGCGCACGCCGACGCGATCGCCGCCGACCCCGGCGGCTACCACGCCTGGACGGTGGAGGCGCTGCGCCCGTGGTTCGACGCCCAGGTGGCGTCCGACCGCGCCAACGCGGAGCGCCTCGCGGAGGCCGCACCGCCCGCGGACCGGCGGGCTGCGGCCCTGGCCGCCTGCGCCTTCGAGGGCCCCGTCGTCATGCGGGCCCGGGCGCACGTGCGCCACCTGCTGCAGACGGCGGAGGACGCCTACGGCACCGACGAGGTGGACCGCCACGTCACCGCGTGGCTCGCAGCCCGCCCGGACTTCGTGCCGCAGCACGACGGCCCGACCCGGGAGCAGTGGGACGCCGTCGTCGCGGGCTGAGCGCCACCCGCTTGTGACGGTTTCTATCGCCAATCCGGGTTGTTCCTAGAATGGCCGGATGGAGGACATCGACGCGATCGCCGTACTGCAGGACCGGGTGCGGCGCCGGCTGTACGAGTACGTGGTGGCGCAGGGCCGCGAGGTGGGCCGCAACGAGGCCGCCGAGGCAACGGGCATCGCCCGCACCCTGGCCGCGCACCACCTGGACCGGCTGGTGGAGGCCGGGCTGCTGGACTGCGGGAGCAAGCGGCTGACGGGCCGCTCGGGGCCGGGGGCGGGCCGCCCGGCGAAGGTGTACACCCGGGCGCGGGTCGAGTGGTCGGTGTCGCTGCCGGCCCGCGACTACCGCACCGCCGCCGAACTGCTGGCGGAAGCCGCGGAACTGGCCGGCCTGGACGAGGGGCTGTGTGCCGCGGCGCGCCGCCGGGGCGAGGCGCTGCGCGGCTCGGCGGCGCCCTGCGGCGGTCTGGAGGAGGCCATGGCGGTACTGGCCGCCCGCGGCTACGAACCGCACCGGGAAGAGGTCCCCGCCGAGGGTGAGGTTGCGGGCGAGGGCGAGGGCGAGGGCGGGGACGAGGCCGGGGGCGGGTCGGCGGCGTCCGTGGTCCGGATGCGCAACTGCCCCTTCCATGCCGTGGCCGAGCGCTTCCCGCCGCTGGTGTGTGGGATGAACCTCGCCCTGCTGGAGGGGCTGCTCGGTGCGGACGGTCCGGTGCGGGCCCGCATGGACGCGCGGCCGGGGGAGTGCTGCGTGGTGGTCGAAGCCTCTAAAAACAATTCTCATTGACATAGAAAGCTGGCTGATGCTGGGATGGGGCCATGACCACACCCGTGCCTGCCGCGCACCTCGCCCAGCTCAACATCGCCACCCTCCGCCACCCGATCGACGACCCGCGCACGGCCCCGTTCGTCGAGCTGCTGGATCCGGTCAACGCCGCCGCGGACGCCGCCCCCGGCTTCGTCTGGCGGCTGGTCGAGGAGGGCACCGGCGACGCCACCGGACTGCGCCCGGCGGGCGAGGACGTCATCGTCAACCTCACCGTCTGGGAGTCCCAGGAGGCCCTGTGGGACTTCACCTACCGCAGCGGCCACCTGGAGGTCATGCGGCGGCGCCGCGAGTGGTTCCACCGCCACGTCGACGCGCACCTGGTGCTCTGGTGGGTCCCCGCCGGCCACCGTCCGACGGTGGACGAGGCCCTGGAACGGCTCACCGACCTGCAGACGCACGGCCCGTCCCCGCGGGCGTTCACCTTCGCCTCCTCCTGGAGCGCGGCCGAGGCCCGGGCCGCCGCTGGGGCCGGGACCGCCGTCGAGGCCTGAACCGTCCGGCCGCTCCCGGCCGCGGCACGCCGGTCGGTGGTCCGGGATCAGCCCTCCAGCGAGCCGTCCAGGTTGACGTACTCCGACCAGTGGTGGTGCAAGGACGGGTGGGGCGGATCTTCGGCGGAGCCTCAGTTGACGTTGCCGGTCGGCAGGTTCCGCACAGCTGTCTCACGTGATGGTGCCGGTCGGCTGTGTTCGAGGCGGACCGCTGCCCGACTATGGTTGCTCGGCATGACTCACACCGAGATCGAGATCACTGCGGAGATCGTCCGGGATCTGCTGCGCGACCAGCACCCCGACCTGGCCGATCGCCCGGTGAGGCTCGGCGCGCGCGGTTGGGACAACCAGCTGTGGCGGCTCGGCGACGACCTCGCTGTCCGGTTGCCCTGGGCGACGCAGTCCGCCGATGCGCTGCTGCGCAAGGAGCACACCTGGCTGCCCGCCCTCGCCCCGCACCTGCCGCTGCCGGTCCCCGTCCCGCAGCGCCTCGGCGAGCCTTCCGAGCGGTTTCCGCGGCCCTGGATCGTCACCACCTGGGTGCCGGGCGAGCCCGCCGACCGTGCCCCCGCCACGCACGCGGCGGAGGCGGCCGACGCCCTGGCCGCCTTCCTGACGGCTCTTCACCGCCCCGCCCCCGACGGGGCGCCCGCCGGTCGTGACCGCGGGGGGCCGCTGGCCGACCATGCCGAGGGGTTCGCCAGGATGCTCGCCGAGGCCACCGGGATGGGGCTGATCCCCGACCCGGACGCCGTCCGCGCGGTCTGGGAGGACGCCGTCGCCGCGCCTGATCGGGCGGGCCCGGCGCTGTGGCTCCATGGCGACCTGCATCCGGCCAACGTCCTCACCGCGGACGGCACCTTCTGCGGCGTGATCGACTTCGGCGACCTCTTTGCAGGCGATCCCGCCTGCGACCTCGCTGCCGCGTGGATCCTGCTGCCGGACGGCGCCGTCGACCGCTTCCACGGGGCCTACCGGCCGACCCCGGACGCCGCGACCCTGCGCCGTGCCCGCGGCTGGGCGGTGCTGAAAGCCCTCGTCTGCATCCTCATCGGAGAGGCCGGCGCGCACGGGCGCCCCGGCGGCAAGGCCACCTGGGGCCCACCCGCCCAGGCCGCGCTGCGACGCCTCGTCGCAACGGTCCGCCGGCCTGGTGACCCCGCAGACCGGGCACCCGCGCCGGCCCCGGACGGCCATTCGGCCGAGCGACAGGCCGGAGCTTCTTGATCGTTGTCGAGGTCGTGGCCACCGCTTCGGCCCGGGTCCCCGCCCGGTCGGCCGTGGTTGCGAGGATCGGCCGACCCGGGCGCATGACCCGCGCCTACCCGGGAACGCGCGCAGCATGGCCACCCAGCACACCGAGACGGAACGCAAGTACGAGGGCGCCGGCCTGCCGCAACGCCTCGACGACCTGCCGGGTGTCGAGGCCGTCCGGCAGGCCGCAGCGCAGGACCTCGACGCGCTCTACTACGACACACCCGACCTGCGCCTCCTGCGCCGGGGGATCACCCTGCGCCGGCGCAGCGGCGGCAGCGACGACGGCTGGCACCTCAAACTGCCGCTCGACCCGGACTCCCGGCAGGAGAACCGCCTCCCCGCGACCGCGGACGCGAACGGTTCCCCGTCCGACGAGGTCCCACCGCCGTACGCACGGCGCCTCGCGGCCTACGTCCGAGGTGCGGAGCTGCACCCGGTGGCGCACCTGCGCACCCACCGCGCTCGGCGGCTGCTGCAGGACGACCGGGGCGAGACGGTCGCCCAGGTCACCGAGGACCGCGTATCGGCCCGTCCGCTCGCCCCGCCGCCGGAGGCCGACGCGTACGCCGGGCCCGCCGCCACCGCACCGCCCCCGCCGGGCGCCGCACGCGGCAGTGCCGCAGCGGACGGCGAGTGGACCGAGATCGAGGTCGAGCTGGAGCGCGGCGGGGCGGACCTGCTGGAACGGATCGACTCCACCCTCGTCGGCGCCGGCCTGACCCGCTCCCCCTGGCCGTCGAAACTGGCCCGGGCCCTCGGCCGGGTGCCCTCGCCCGCGGACCGTCCCGCCGGTGTGCAGCGCTCCGGGGCCAAGGGTTCCGCAGGCGACGCCGTCATGGCCGGCTACCGGGACCGGCTCGGCGCACTGCTGGACCTGGACGCGGCGGTGCGCGGCGGCGAGGAGGACTCCGTCCACCGGATGCGTGTCACCGTGCGGCGCCTGCGCAGCCTGCTCAAGGCCCACCGGCGGCTGTTCGACCGCGCCCGCGCCGAGCCCCTGGCCGAACAACTGCGCCGGCTCGGCCGCCTCCTCGGCGAGGCACGCGACCAGGAGGTGCTCGGCGCGCAGCTGGTGGCGGACCTGGACGCGGTGCCCGGTCCGATGCGCCAGGACGCCCTGCGCGGACGGATCACCGAACGCTACGCCCGCACCTACCGGCACGCCTGGCAGCGGGCCGTCGCCGAACTCGACAGCCCCTGGTACTACGCCCTCCTCGACGACCTGGAGGACTTCGCCGCCGATCCGCCGCTGCGCCGGCGGGCGGAGCGCAAGGCCGTCGCCCACCTGGCGGACACCCTGCGCCGCGAGCAGAAGCGCACACGGCGACGGCTCGACGCGGCCCTGGGCACCGAGCCGGGTACCGCACGCGACGTAGCGCTCCACAGCGCCCGCAAGGCGGCCAAACGCGCCCGGTACACGGCCGAGGACGCCGGGCCGGCACCGTCACGGCGGGCCGACCGGCGCGTGCGGAGGTTCGCCAGGCGGATGAAGCGGCTGCACAAGGTCATGGGCACCCATCAGGACAGCGTGGTGGTCCGGCGGGTGCTGATCACCCTCGGCAGCGAGGACGCCACGACCGCCCGCCACGGCTTCGCCTTCGGCGTGCTCCACGAGCGGCAGCGGCAGAACGCGGAAGCCGCCGAACGGCGCCTGCCCCGGCTGCGCCGGCGCGCGGGTCGGCGCAAGCTCACCCGGCTGCGCTGAGCCGCGGCCGACCGCCCGGGCGCGCCCGAGGTGGCGAGTAGCGTTCACCTTCATTCTGATGCAACGCGGTGCTGATCTGACGTTGCGTTGAATGTCTTCCCATTGCAATGATTGTGCGGCTCTGGCCTGCAGTGATGTGTATCCGTCGCAATCATTGAGTTGCACAACCCGTGAAGGCAACGTAGCGTTTCCATCGTCAGAAACGGCGGGGGCGGATCCCGGGACCGCGTGCACAGCGCGGAGCGGGCCACCGACAGGGGGGACGAATCATGGAGCAGTCACAGCGCCGACAGCAGGCACGACCCGGCGCCTTCGCCGCCTTCGCCCGCTTCGTGCTCTGCGGCGGCGGGGTGGGCCTCGCCTCCGGCTTCGCCGTCGCGGCCCTCGCCGGCCTGATCCCCTGGGTGCTGGCGAACGCCGTGGTCACCGTGGTCTCGACGCTCCTGTCCACCGAACTGCACGCCCGCTTCACCTTCGGGGCCGGCGGGCGCGCGACCCGGCGCCAGCACATGCAGTCGGCAGGGTCCGCGGCGGTCGCCTACGCGGTGACCTGCGCGGCGATGCTCGCCCTGCACCACCTGGTCGCGGAGCCCGGCGCGGTCGTCGAGCAGGCCGTCTACCTGTCGGCCGCCGCCCTCACCGGCCTCGCCCGGTTCGCGATGCTGCGCCTGGTCGTCTTCGCGCGCAGCCGCTCGCAGGCCGCACCCGCCCCCCGCCCGGTCGCTCCGGCGGTGCTCGCCACCGTGGCCCACGCCTCCGCGCCGGCCGACCCGGCGGTGCTCTGCCGGGCCGCCTGACCGCCGCTGCCCTCGACCCCGGTGCCGCGCCGGGGTCGAGGGCCGCTCCACGATCCGCGCGGGCCCCGGCGTACGAGGCTCAGGCGAACCAGACGACGAGACGGACGTTGTCGCCGCCGTGTGCACCGGCGAGGGCCCGCATGGCCGCCCACACCGGCCCCCAGGGACCGTCCGGCGGGACGGCGCCGCGGCGCGTCAGGCGTTCGACGTGGTACAGCACGTCGCCGTCGCGCCACTCGGTGCCCTCCGGCCAGCGGAGCCCGCCGTAGCCGACGTCCGGACGGGTGGACAGTCCGGCGACGCGGGCGAAGTCGGCGTTCCAGGCGGCCTTGCCGTGGAGCCGCCGGCTGCCGTCCGGCCCGAGCCGGTACTCGTGGATGCGGGCGTCCACGTCGGCCGCCGGCTCGTCCAGTCGACGGCCTCGACCTCCGACCAGCCGATCCAGGTCTCGCCGCGCGCGTCCGGCTCGTACTCGGCATGCGCGGCGCGGGTCTGCTCGGCGAGGTCGCCGGGCAGTCCGCGGTCCGCCGCGAGCGGCGCGAAGCCGGCGAAGTTGCGGATCCCGAACAGGCAGCCGAAGGCGTCGTAGTCGCGGCTCCCGTGGAGGAGGTCGAGGTCGATCGCGGTCGACCACTCCTCGTCGGCCAGGGCCGGCATGCCGAACGTGGCGCGGCATTCCACGAACCCGAAGACGTCTGTTCCCATACCGGTGATTGTGCGGACGAGTGTGCCCGTCGCGCCAAGGGATTTCCGTGCCGTCGGCGGGCTGCCGCCGTCAGCGGCGGCTCCTGCCGACGGCGTGGGCCGCTCCCCAGGCGAGCCCGGCCGCTGCCGCGAGACCGAGCAGGGAGATCCACGTGGAGCCGGACTCGCTGCCCCACCAGACCCTGGCCGGCAGGAACGGGTCGTCGCGCAGGATGTCCGCGACGGCGCCGCCCGCGCTCTGGTCGAGGATGACGAACGGTACGGCGTTGGTGTTGCCGAAGAAGGCGCCGAGCGCGGCCACGACGGCGCCGCCGATCCGGGCGCCGGCGCTGCGGTGGCCCACCAGCCCGACCAGGACGCCGACGACCGCCCCGTTGAGGACGGCGTGGAGAACATAGAGGGTGTTCGCCACGGCGGTCGTCTGGTCCTCGTACGTCAGCACGATGGCGAGCGTGTAGACCGCCGAGACGACGACCGAGGCGACGAACGCGAGCAGGACCGCCCCGACGGGGCTGCCGGTGCGCGGCTGCTGCCCGAAGGCGTGCGGGAGGCCGGAGCCGGGCGGCGGGCCGTACCCGGACTGGGGGCCGTACCCGGGCGGAACGCCGTATCCGGGCGGCTGCTGGTGCGGTCCCGGCCGGTTGTACGGGTCGTACGGCGGCGGGTAGGGCTGGCTCATTGGTCCCCCGTGAGGCGAAGACGGACAGCGGACGGACAAGTTACCAACCGTCGGCTCCCCGTACACGCGCGGTGGTTGCCGCCGGCAACGCTCCGTCAGCCCCGGTTCTCGCGCTCCTCGCGGTGGACCACGGCCCAGGGCAGTACGAGCCAGCACAGGGCGAACCACGCCAGGACGGCCCCGCTGAGCGCCCAGGCGACCGCGGTCATGTGCAGGGCGGTGCGCAGCAGCAGGAGCAGCGCGCCGGTGATGGTGAGCGCGAGCAGGACCAGGCCGGTGGTGATGAGGTGTCCGGCGACGCGGATGAGTTCGGGCTTCATCCCGCGTCCGGCGAGGAAGCGGTGGAAGGCCACGGGGGCGATGAGGGTGCCGGTGGCGGCGGCGCCGAGCAGCACGGTGGTGACGTAGAGGTGGCGGTCGAAGTGCGGCAGGTCGGTGAAGCGGGGCATGAAGACGACCGAGAGCAGGAAGCCGAAGAGGATCTGCGCGCCGGTCTGGCAGACCCGTACCTCCTGCAGCATCTCGTTCCACAGCCGGTCCGCCCGCTCGGCGGGCGTCTCGTCGCGGTCGGGTCCGTTGGGTGTCACGGGTCCTCCTTCGTTCCGGCCCGGTGCCTGCCGCCCGGGGACCGGCTCGGGCGCCGTCCGCGGGCGCGGACGTCACGGCGGTGCTCGGGGTGGTATCGGCAGGGAGGGGTGCGGGCGTTAACCGGGCCTTGACGCACGCGGGTGCGCGGCCGACGGCGCCGGTCGCGTTGTCGGCGCGCGCTGCCGACGGTGCCGGCCGGGACCTCGTACCCCTCTGCCACCGTTCCAGTGCCCCGGCAACGACCGCATCGCACCCGGCGGCCGACTGGGGGCTGATGGGTCTCGCCGGCGCTGCCGGGGGAGTCCCGGGCGCCGTTTGGCTGGCCCGTCAACTGGTCGTCGGGCCCGAGGAACTCGACCAGCCGTCCGGCAGGTGGCGCTGGGCGGTGGCGCCTCTCGTGTTCGCCGCAGCAGCTGTACTCGTGCACGTCGACGTGCCGCAGGAGGCCCGCTTCGCGGTCGGTCGGTCGGCGATGACCTCCTTCGCCGACCAGGCACTCGCCGAGGTCGCCAGGGGCGGGCGACTTCCGCAGCCCGAGCGGGTCGGGACGTACCAGGTCTCGAAGGTCGAGGCGGTGGGCACCGGTCTGCGCCTCAGCGTGCGCAACAGCGGCATGTTCGAGCTCACCGGATTCGCCTACCTCCCGGACGGCCCGCCCGCCGACTCGCGCGGCGGCGTGACGTACACCCGCCGGTCCGGTCCCTGGTACACCTGGACGGACAACGGCGACTTCTGACGACCCGTGTCGACGACCGGTTCCGCTACGCTGACGGTCGGTCACAGAGCTTCGGGGGAGGCGGCGGTGGAACAACTCGGGCCCGGGCACCCGGACGCGATCGGTCCGTACCGGTTGGAGGGCGTGCTGGGCGCGGGTGGGATGGGCGAGGTGTTCCTCGGCCGCTCGCCCGGCGGACGGCGGGTGGCGATCAAGGTGGTGCGGGCGGAGATCGCCGCCGACCCGGAGTTCCGGCGGCGCTTCGGCCGAGAGGTCGAGGCGGCCCGCCGGGTGGGCGGCTTCTGGACGGCGCCGGTGGTGGACGCCGATCCGACGGCGCCCCGGCCGTGGGTGGCGAGCGCGTTCCTGGACGCCCCCGACCTGACGGCGGTGGTCGGCTCGGCAGGCCCGCTGGACGAGGCGCGGGTACGGGAGTTGGGGGCCGGACTGGCGGAGGCGCTGGCCTCCGTCCACGCGGCCGGGCTGATCCACCGCGACCTCAAGCCGTCGAACATCCTGGTCACCGGCGACGGTCCGCGCATCATCGACTTCGGCATCGCCAAGGCCATGGAGGGCACGGCGCTCACCGCGACCGGGACCGTGGTCGGCACCCCGGGGTTCATGTCGCCCGAGCAGATCACCGGTGCTGCCGTCGCCGAACCCAGTGACGTCTTCTCGCTCGGCGCCGTGTTGGCGTACGCCGCCACCGGGCGCGGGCCGTTCGGTGTGGGCACCGCCCACTCCCTGCTGTACCGCGTCGTCCACGAGCAGCCCGACCTCACCGGCGTGCCGATCGGCCTGCGGACGGTCGTCGCGGCCTGTCTGAGCAAGCGGCCCGAGGGCCGCCCCGATCCGGCTCGGCTGCTCGAACTCCTGCTGGGTTCGGCGGAGTCGGGCACGGTCAGCCAGTACGCGTTGCGACCCCCGCAGCCCGCACCCGAGCCCGCACCCGTTCGCGCGGAGCCGCCGCGCGCCGCCGCATCCGCCGCCCCGCCGACCCCGGGGATGCCCGCGGATCCGGCACCGCGGGTGGTCACCGGGACGGCCTCCGCGCCGCGGCGGTGGTGGCTGTTCTGGCTGCTGATGCTGCTGTTCGCCGGCCTCGGGGTGCTGGCCGGCAACATTCTCACCATGCTCGTGGCGCTGCTGGTCGGCGGCGGGATCCTGCGGGCGGTGTGGGCGGCCGCGTTCCCGCTGCGGCCGCTGCGGATCGACGCCGAGCCGGACGGTCTCGCGCTGCACTGGGAGGGCATGCGCTGGTATCGGCACTGGAACGAGATCGTGGCGGCCGACCTCACCGGCCCGGCCCGGCGGTCCACGGTGGCGTTCGCCGTGGTCGAGGAGGCGCCGCCGTACCACTTCCCGCGCCGCACGCCGTGGACGGGGACGCCGCAGCAGGTCCGGCTGACCGTCCGGTTCCGGGGCGCCGAGGCGCGGGAGCGGCGGTCCGCGCTGGCCGCGATGCTGGTGGCCGGCGGGGTGCTGCCCCCGCCACCGCCGGTGCCCGGTCTCGTGCGGGCGACCAGGCGCTGAACCACCAGAACCACCAGAACCAACCGAGCCGCCCGAGCCGCCAGAACCAACCGAGCCGCCCGAGCAGCGCGCGGCCCCGACACCATTGCCCGCGGGCGGCTGTCGCAAACCCGACGACGGCGGCTTCTCCCGTTCCCCGACGCGAACGGCTCGCCTACGCTGCGGCTGCCCCGCCCCGGGCCCCCGTCGGCTGCCCCCCGTGCGTGCCACCTGCCACCTGGGCGCGCGCTGCGCCGCCGCCGCGTGTGCTGCGGGGCCGGGAGACAGGAGAGGGACAGTGCTTGGGTCGTTCGGGATCACCGATGCCGAGGAGCAGCTCTACCGGGCGCTGCTCGTCCTGGCCGAGCCCACCCTCGCCGAACTCGCCAGGGCGGCCGGCTGCGGCGGTTCGACGGTCGGGCGGCGGCTGCGCGTGCTGGAGGCCAAGGGGTTGGTCACCCGGACGGCGACCAGGCCGGTGCGCTTCCGGCCGACCCCGCCGGACCTCGCGTTCGAGGTCCTCGCGCTGGACCGGCACCAGCAGATCGAGCAGGCGAGGCTCGCCGCGGTCGAGCTGACCGCACTCTGGGAGACCTCGGCACGGGCGCGCTCGGTGCCCCTCCAGGTGGTCGACGGCCACGAGGCCAACACCCAGCGCTTCCTGCAGACCCAGCTGGCGGCCACCCGGGAGGTGCTGACCCTGGACCGGCCGTCGTACGTCGCGGAGGGCGTCGGGCCGCAGTACGACGTGCAGTTGGACCTCATCAGCGGTAGCGCCGTGAAGCTCGGCGACGGCCAGTACGTCGATCTCGCCCGCGAGCGCACCGACCGGATCTTCACCGTCCTGGTCGAGTTCGGCGACCGGGTCGACAGCACCACCCAGCACAACGGCAAGCCCAAGTACGGCGGCGCACCCGGCCCGCTGCACATCGGATCGAACGACCCGACCGGGCCGTCGACAACTCCACCGCCTGGCAGGCCGACTACGACCGGCAGCACTACCAGGACCTCTACTTCCACCCCACCGAGCACGGTGAGTGGGCCAGCCGGTAGGTGACCGGCCGGCGGCCGGACGCCGGGGGCCGGACCCACGGCGGTGCGGGGTCCGGCTCGGCGGCGTACGGGTCATGCGGTGCGGTGGACGTCCTCGGCGCGGACGGGGTGGGCGAACGGCAGGCCGGCCGTCCAGCGGGCCAGCTCGTCCGCCGCGGCGGCGGCCATCCGGTGGAGTTCGCGGCCGAGCGAGCCGGCGACGTGCGGGGTGAGCAGGACGTTCGGCAGGTCGTACAGCGGGGAGTCGGCGGGCAGCACCTCGGGGACGGTGACGTCGAGGACGGCGTCGAGCCGGCCCGAGGCGAGTTCGCGGACCAGGGCGTCCTGGTCGACGAGGGAGCCGCGGGAGGTGTTGATCAGGGTGCTGCCGTCGCGCATCAGGGCGAGTCGGCGGCCGTCGATCAGGTGCCGGGTGTCCGGCAGCTCGGGTGCGTGCACGCTGACCACGTCGGAGGCGGCGCACAGCTCGTCGAGGTCGACGGCGCGGGCGCCGAGGCGGGCGGCCTCGGCCGGCTCCGTGTACGGGTCGTGGAGCAGGAGGTCGAGGTCGTGCGGGCGCAGCAGGTCGAGGACCCGGCGTCCGATCCGGGAGGCGCCGACGATGCCGACGGTGCGCCGGTAGTTCCCGGCGCCGGCGTAGGCGAGCTGCCAGTCGTGCGGGGCGCGGCGGGCGCGGTAGTCCTCGCGGATGCGCAGCAGCTGCTTGTTGGCGAGCAGTACGGCGGCGACGGTGTACTCGGCGACGGGCAGGGCGTTGGCCCAGGCGGCGGAGGTGACCTGGATGCCGCGCCGCCAGCAGGCGTCGGTGACGTGGTGCTTGACGGAGCCGGCGGCGTGGACGACGGCGCGCAGCCGGGGGGCGGCGGCGAGCGCGGCCTCGTCGAGCGGCGGGCAGCCCCAGCCGGTCACCAGGACCTCGGCCGTGCCGAGCGCCGCGGCGGCCTCGGGAGTGGTGAAGTCGTCCAGGACCACGGCCGGGTCGAGGTCGGCCAGGGCGGTGAGACGGGCCAGGGTGTGGTCGTCGATGAGCCGGCCGGCGAGGTCGCGGTGCATGGCGAGGACGGCGCGCGGGCGGTGGACCGCGCCTCCGGTGCCGGCGGGGCGCGGGACGGGCATGGGGTCCTTCCGGTCGGGGGCCGGGTGGGCGGGGCGGGTGTCACGGGGGCCGTTCACTTGACGCTCCCCGCGGTCAGGCCGGCCTTCCAGTGCCGCTGGAGGAGGACGAAGGCGAGCACGAGCGGGACGACCGCGAGCAGGGCGCCGGTGACGACCAGCGGGTAGTACTCGGGGAAGGCCCTGGTCTGGGCGTTCCAGGTGAACAGGCCGAGGCTGACCGGGAAGAGGCGGTTGTCGGAGAGCATCACCAGCGGCAGGAAGAAGTTGTTCCAGATGGCGGTGAACTGGAACAGCAGCACGGTGACGAAGCCGGGCATGACCATGCGCAGGCCGATGGAGCGGAAGGTGCGCAGTTCGCCGGCGCCGTCCATGCGGGCGGCCTCCAGGACCTCCCCGGGGATGTAGCCGGCGCAGAACACCCGGGCGAGGTAGACCCCGAACGGGTTGACCAGGGAGGGCAGGAAGACCGCCCAGAAGGTGTTGACGATGCCGAGTTCGGAGGCGAGCAGGTACATCGGCAGGGCGAGCGCGGTGGTGGGCACCAGGACGCCGAGCAGGACCAGTCCGAACAGCTTCTCCTTGCCGGGGAAGGCGTAGACGTGGAACGCGTAGCCGGCGGCGGTGCAGACCAGGGCGCAGAGCAGTGCGCCGATCCCGGCGTAGAGGAGGGAGTTGAGGTACCAGCGGAAGTAGATGCCGTCGCCGACGGCGGCGAGGTCGCCGAGGTTCTTGCCGAGGTCGAAGTTGGCGGTGGTCAGGGCGTTCCCGCCGAGCAGGTCGGCGGTGTTCTTGGCGGCGGCGGTGACCAGCCAGCCGAGCGGCAGCAGGGTGTAGGCGGTGGCCAGGACGAGGGTGCCGTTGACGGCGGCCCGGGAGAGGGTCCAGGGGCGGCGGGGGGTGCTCGTACCTGTGCTCATGCCGTGGCCTCCTTGCGGCGCTCGGAGCGGGCGCGGGTGGCCCGGGTGACGGCGAAGGACAGCAGGGCGGCGGCGAGGGCGAGCAGGACGGAGGAGGCGGCGGCGAGGCCGTAGTCGTTGCGCTCGAAGGCGGCGGTGTAGGCGTACATGTTGGGGGTCCAGGTGGAGGTGACGCCCGGGGCGGTGCCGTGCAGGATCACCGGTTCGGTGAACAGCTGGAGCGAGCCGATGACGGTGAACAGGCCGACCATGGCGAGCGAGGGCCGGATCAGCGGGATCTTGATGCCGATCGCGGTGCGCAGCGGTCCGGCGCCGTCCACGACGGCGGCCTCCAGCACCTCGCGGGGGATGGCCTGCAGGGCGGCGTAGAAGATGACCATGTTGTAGCCGGTCCACTGCCACAGGGCCATGTTGACCACGGCGGGCAGCGGGTTGCCGAGCGGGTCGGGCTGGGCGCCGACGGCTTGCAGGGCGTCGAGTACCGGGCTGATGCCGGGGGTGTAGAGGTACATCCAGATGAGTGCGGCGATGATGCCGGGCACGGCGTGCGGGATGAACAGGGCGAGCTGGAAGAACCGCTTGGCGCGGGTCAGCGCGGAGTCCAGCAGCAGCGCCAGGACCAGGGCGAGGCCGGTCATCAGCGGGATGTAGAGCAGGCAGTACTGCGCGATGGTGAGGAAGCCGTCGCGGTAGGCCTCGTCCTGCAGGGCGCGGGTGTAGTTGCCGAGGCCGGTGAAGACGGTCTCGGTGCCGCCGAAGCCGAGGCCGGAGCTGCGTTCGGTGAACAGGCTGAGGCGGATCGCGTAGCCGATCGGGACAAGGGTGCAGGCCGTGAAGAGGAGGAAGAACGGGGCGAGCAGCACGGCCGGGGCCCCGTACCTCCCGCGCCGCCTGACGGTGGCGGCGCGGGAGGAGCCGGTGGTGCGGGTGGTCACTGGGCGACCTTCAGTCCGCGGTTCCTGAGGTCGGCGAGGGTGGCCTGCTGGGCGGCGGCGAGGGCCTCGTCGATGGTTCCGGTCTTGCCGGCGACCTTGCCGAAGGAGTCCTTCAGGGAGCCGTTGGTGACGCCCATCGCGGGGCCCCAGGTCCAGCCGGGACGGATGGAGCGGGCGGCCTCGGTGTAGACGGTGTAGATGTCCTGGCCGCCGTAGAAGTCGGTGGCGAACGCCTGCTTGGCGACGGGGACGAGGTCGCCGGCCGCGGGGTAGGCGGAGGAGGTGCCGGAGGCGATGCGGGCCTTGATGCCCTCGGCGGTGGTGGTGGCCCAGGTGGCGAACTCGACGGCGGCCTTGGCCTTCTTGCTGTCCTTGGAGACGGCGAAGGTGGTGCCGCCGAGCATGCCGCTGGCGGGGTTGCCGTCCCAGGTGGGTATCGGGGCGACGGCCCACTTGCCGTTGATGTCGGGGGTGGTGCCGAGGTTGGACTTCAGGACGCCGGCGCCCCAGGACGCCCCGGCGTAGCCGGCGGTCTCGCCCTTCTGCAGGGAGGCGGTCCACTGCTGGCTGAAGGAGGGCTGGACGCGGACGAGGTCCTCGTCGACCAGCTGCTGCCAGTAGGCGGCGACCTTCTTCGCCTCGGCGCCGTTCAGGTCGACCTTCCAGGTGTCGCCGGCGGCGCTGAAGAGGTGGGCGCCGTTCTGCCAGGCCATGGCCTGGAAGGTGGTCGGGTCGTCGGGGAAGAAGGTGGCGATCCGGGTCTCGGGCTGGGCGGCCTTGAGCTTCTGTGCGGCGGTGCGGAACTCGTCCCAGGTCCTGGGGACGGTGATGCCGGCCTTCGCGAAGAGGTCCTTGCGGTAGTAGAACGCCTGGGGTGCGGCGTCCAGCGGCAGGGCCCAGGTCCGGCCGCCGAGCGTGGTCAGTTCGACGGCCTGCGGGAGGTACTTGGCCTTCAGGTCGGCGCCGACGAGCTTGGAGATGTCCTGGACGGCGCCCTGGCTGACGAAGTCGGGCAGCTGCGGGTACTCGACGTTGAAGACGTCCGGGGCGTTGCCGGCCTTGACGGCGTTGGAGAGCTTGGCGTAGCCGCCGGCGTTGCCCGCGGGGATCTCCTCGAAGGTGATCCGGATACCCGGGTGGCTTGCGTTGAAGGCCTCGACGACCTCCTTGGTGCCCTTGGCCCAGCCCCAGAAGGTCAGGGTGACCGGCTTGCCGTCCGCAGTAGTGGCGGGGCTGTCGGCGTCGCTGCCGCAGGCGGCGAGCAGGGTCGCGCAGAGGGCGGCGGCGGTGAGGGCGGCGCCGGTCCGCAGGGCTCTGCGGCGGGAGGGGGCGGGTGGACGCATGGCACGGCTCCTAAGCGAGGTCACGGTTCCGGGGCGTCGGTCCTGGTCCGGATCCGTGAGGGGTGGGGGGCGACTGGCAGTCATCCTGAGCAGGCCGCCGATCGGAGTCAAGAGTTCAGGATCAAATGATCCGATCTGATCAATCGACCGCTCCTCTCGACCGCATCGCCCGGGACCGCTCCGACCTGCGGGAATGGCGGTCACTGCGGGGGTGTCGGGCTGAGGTCACAATCCGATCAAGCTGTTCATTTGATCCGAACGTCTTGACGAATGATCAGTTGATTCCTAGATTCGGCCCAGGGCACCACCCGCCCGCGCCCACCGATGAAGGACCCGCCGATGCCACTGCCCCCGGAGGACCGGAACGTCAGCCCGTACACCGGCTGGACCAGGGCGCACTGGGAGGCCACGGCCGACGCGCTGCTCACCGCCGTCCGCCCGTACGCGAGCCCCGGCCGCGCGCTCCTCCACCTGCCCGGCACCCGCCCCAGCTGGTCCGGCCGCCGCTCCGACGGACTGGAGGGCTACGCCCGCACCTTCCTCCCCGCCGCCCTGCGCATCGCCGGCGCCGGCGGCGACGACCCGCACGGCCTGCTGGAGCACTACGCCGCCGGACTCGACGCCGGCACCCGCACCCCCACCGCCGAACGCGACCTCGCCGACGGCGACCGCGACTCCTGGCCGCTGATCACCGACCGCGGCCAGGCCATGGTCGAAGCCGCCTCGGTCGCCTTCGCCCTGCGCCTCACCCGGCCCTGGCTCTGGGACCGCCTCGATGCGGCCGTCCGCGAGAGGGTCGGGCGCTGGCTCGCCGACGCCCTGCACCGCACCCCCAACGACAACAACTGGTGGCTCTTCCCGCTCTCCGTCGGCGGCTTCCTCGCCGAGGCGGGCATCGAGGAGAAGGACGCCCGCGCGGCCGTGCGCCGCGGCCTGGAGCGGATCGACCGCTGGTACCTCGGCGACGGCTGGTACACCGACGGCCGACCGCGCGCCTTCGACCACTACAACGGCTGGGCGCTGCACCTCTACCCCGTGCTGCACGCCCACCTGGCCGACGACCGCCCCCTGCTCGCCGAGTACGGCGACCGGCTCGCCGCCCACCTGGCCGGCTACGCGCACACCTTCGGGGCCGACGGCGCCCCCCTCCACCAGGGCCGCTCGCTCACCTACCGGTTCGCCGCCGCCGCACCGCTCTGGGCCGGCGCCCTCACCGGGCACACCCCCCTCGGCCCCGGCGCCACCCGCCGACTGGCCTCCGGCGTCCTGCGCCACTTCCTCGACCGCGGCGCGCTCGACGACCACGGCCTGCTCACCCTCGGCTGGCACGGCCCCGAACCCCGGCTGGTCCAGCCGTACTCCGGCCCCGCCTCCCCCTACTGGGCGGGCAGCGGCCTCCTCGGCCTGCTGCTCCCGCCCGACCACCCGGTCTGGACGGCCACCGAACGGCCCGCGCCCGCCGAGGTCCGCGACACCGTGCTCGCCCTGCCCGGACCGGGCTGGCTGGTGCACTCCACCGCCGCCGACGGCCTGGTCCGGCTGCACAACCACGGCAGCGACGACCAGCCCGCCGACACCGTCGCACCCGACAACCCGCACTACGCCCGGCTGGCCCACTCCACCGCCACCGGGCCCACCCACGACGGCCCGGCCGACAACCACCTCGCCCTCCTGCTCCCCGCCCCGGAGGATCCGGGCCGCACCGCCGACCCGCTCGACCCCGTGCCCACCGACCCGGGCCGCACCGCCGACCCGCTCGACCCCGTGCCCACCGAACGCGGCCGGATCCACCCGCTCGGCGCGGGCCCCGGCTGGGCCGCCTCCCGCTGGCAGCCGCGCGCGCACGGCGAGGAACTGCCCGGAGTCACCGTCACCTCGCTCACCCTGGCGCACGGCCCCGACGAGGTGCGCCTCCACCTGGTCACCGGCGCCCCGCCCGGCACCGGCGTCCGGCACGGCGGCTGGGCCGTCGCCGGCACCCGCGTCGAGACCGGACCCGCCGCGCACGCCCGCGCCGACGGCCGCCTCACCAGCGAACTCCACCCCCTGCACGGCTTCACCGCCGCCGGGACGGCACCCGTGCCCGGCGGCACGGCCTTCGGCCCGCACGCCGCCCTGCCCCTGCTGACCGGCACCCTCCCGGCCGGCCCGGCGCTGCTCGCCTGCGCCGCCCGCCTCACCGGCACCACCGGCCTTCCGCCGCTGCACACCGTGGACCTCACCGCCACCCCGCCGGACCCCGCCGCCCGGTCCGGCGCCACCTGGCGGCTGCGCCTCTGCTGGCCCGACGGCCGCACCTGGCAGGTCCGTCTCGGGACCGGCACCGCCACCGTCGACCTGGGAGGCTGAACGACGCCGTGCCCCTCGCCCTCGCCACCCTCGGCCTGCCCGGCACCCCGCTCGACCGCGCCGTCGGCCTCGCCGCCGACCACGGCTGGCACGGCCTCGAACTGCGCTGCGCCTCCGACCAGCCGATCCGCCTCCAGCTGGGCCCCGACCGGCGGCAGGCCGCCGCCCGGCTGTTCGCCCGCGCCGGGATCGTCCCGCTCACCCTCGCCTCGTACCTCGGCGTCGCGGCCCCGGGCCCCGACGAGCCGGTGGTCGCGGACCTGCTCGCCCATCTGCGGCTCGCCGCCGACCTCGGCTGCCGCCACCTGCGGGTCTTCCCGCACGGCGGCCCCGGCCCGGCCGGCCCGGCCGACGCCAGGGCCGCCCAACGGCTCGCCGAGGTGGCCGGGACGGCGGCGCTGCTCGGCGTGCGCATCCTGGTCGAGACCCACGACTCGCACCGCTCCGGCCGCGCCGTCGCCCAGCTCCTCGACCGGGTCGGCCACCCGGCGGTCGGGGCGCTCTGGGACCTCCTGCACACCTGGCTGGCCGGCGAGACCCCGGTCGGCACCCACCGCGCACTCGCCCCGCACCTCGGCTACGTCCAGGTCAAGGACGTCGCCTCGGCCGAGGACCTCACCCCGCTGGCGCTCGGCGCGGGCGTCCTGCCGATCGCGCCCTGCCTGCGGCTGATCCCGCGCGAGACCTGGATCGCCTGGGAGTACGAGGCGCCCTGGCACCCCCGGGCCGCCCCGCTGGCGCCGCAGCTGCCCGCCGGGGCCCGCTACCTGGGCGGCCTGCGCCGGAGGTAGCCCGGGTGGTCCGGCCGAGGTCCGCCGCTGCTCAGACGTCGCTGTTCAGCCGCCGCAGGAGGTGCGCACCCGCAGCACGGGCAGCAGTGCGGTGCGGTGCACCGGCAGCTCCGTCCCGGCGGTGAGCCGCCGCAGCAGTAGGCCGAACGCCGCCTCGCCGACGGCCCGCTTCGGCGGGGCGACCGCGGTCAGCGGCGGGGCGGCCAGCGCGGCGAACACGTCGTCGTAGGCGATCAGCGCGACGTCGTCCGGGACGGAGAGGCCCAGCGCGCGCAGCAGCGGCGGCAACCGGATCGCGTCCTGGTCGTTGTGGACGAGCACCGCCGCGGTGCCCGCGCCGACCGCATCGGCGATCCCGCGGGCCAGTCGACCGGCGTCCGCGGGCACCCCGCCCGGCCCGAGGGTGTCGAGCACGGGCAGCGGCTCCATGCCCAGCAACCGCATGCCCTCCCGGTACCCGGCGCGGACCTCCTCGGCCGTCCAGGAGTCGCCCCGGGCGGCCAGCAGCACGCTGCGGTGCCCGAGGCCGGCGAAGTACCGCAGGGCGCGCAGTACGCCGTGCCGGTGGTCCGAGCCGACCGCGTCCAGCTGCGAACCGGGGCCGTCCGGGGTGGGGGAGCGGCGCTCGACCAGGACGGCGGGCACCGGCAGGGCGTCCAGCCAGTCGCCGTCGCCGCCGCCCCGGCCCGGCAGCAGCCCCGGGGCGAGCAGCAGGCCCTCGGCGCCGGACTCCAGCAGCCGTTCGACCTGCAGCCGGTCCTCGCCCGTCCCGTACGGGGCGATCCCGAGCACCAGGCGGGCCCCGGCCGCGGTGGCCGCGGTACGGGCGCCGGCGATCACCTCGTCGAAGTAGGAGCCGACGGAGGGCACCAGCAGGCCGAGGGTGCGCCCGGCCGCGCTGCCGCCGGCGGCTCCCGGATGGGCGGTGCCCGGACGGTCCAGCGACACGAAGCCGTGCGAGCGGGTGATCCGCCCGGCGTCGGCGAGCGCGGCGACGTCCCGGCGGACCGTGACCGCCGGGATGCCCAGCCGGTCGGCGAGCTCCTTCAGCCGGACCTGGCCGCCGAGTTCGCCGATGGCCGTCACGATGAGCCGACGGCGCTCCTCCCCGGAAACGGCCATAGCGACCTCCACAGTTCCCTGGCGAGCGTCGTCCGGCCCGGCGCAGTCCCGTCCGACCATCGGACTGATCAAACAGTATCGTTCGATCGGAATGCGATCAAGGTGATGGTCTGGACCGATTGACTGACCCGGCGGATCGTGAGGTTCGTGCGGCCGGAGGCCGTGCCCCTGCCGGTGACCGGCCTCCCCGGCCTACCGTGACGGGCTCGCGCACCCGCCCCGCCCCCGGGTGGGCCCACCGTGGTCATCTGCTCGCCGACGAATCGCATCCCGACCGACTGGTAGATTCCTGTCCTCCCGGGCGGAGGCCCCGCCCCGGGCGGACAACGGGGCAGGAGAGTGCCATGCCGATCTCGGCCGACGAGCGCCGGACCCGGATCCTCGACGAGGTGCAGAGACTCGGCTCCGTCCGGGTGGTGGAACTCGCGGAGCGGCTCGGCCTGCCCGCCGTGACCGTCCGGCGGGACGTCGCGGCACTCGCCGAAGCGGGCCGGCTCCGCAGGTCGCACGGCTCGGTGTCGGCCGCGACCGAGCCGGCCGAGCCGCCTTCCGGCGGGCCGGCCGTCGGGCTGCTGGTGCCCGCCGTCGGCCAGTACTTCGACGAGGTCATCGCCGGTGCCCGGGCCGCCGCCGCCCGTGCCGGCGCGCACCTCGTCCTCGGCATCTCCTCCTACGAGGCCAGCGCCGACCGCCTCCAGGTCGACCAACTGCTCAAGTCCGGGGTCCAGGGGCTGCTGCTCGCCCCCAACTGGACACCCGCCGACCACCCCGACGACCAGGCCTGGGCCGGCGACCTCCCGCTCCCCGCCGTCCTGGTCGAACGCCGCCCCGCCCCGGGCAGCCCCGCCGCCGAACTGGACTCCGTCTCCTCCGACCACCGCCACGGCGTCCTGCTCGCCCTGCGCCACCTGGCCGGACTCGGGCACGCACGGATCGCGCTGGTCGCCCGTACCGACACCTGGACGGCCCACCGGATCCGCCAGGGCTACCGGGAGGGCTGCGAACTGCTGGGTATGCCCGCGGAGCCCGTGATCGACATCGTCAACCCGCCCACCGACGCCGCCGCGGTCGCGGAACGCCTCGCCCGGGCGCACGCCGACGGCGTCCGGGCCGCCGTGGTCCACAACGACCAGGACGCCCTCCAACTGCTGCCGCTGCTCCGCTCCCGGGGCCTGCGGGTGCCCGAGGACCTCGCCGTCGTCAGCTACGACGACGTCTTCGCGGCCCTGGGCGCCCCGCCGCTCACCGCCGTCGCACCGCCGAAGCAGGCCGTCGGCGCCGAAGCGGTCTCGCTGCTGCTGCGCCGCCTCGCCGGCGACGGCACCCTCCCGGTCCACCACGTCGAGCTGCTCCCGCAGCTGACGGTCCGCGAGTCCTGCGGAGCGGCCGCCGGCTGAGCGGCCGGCTGAACCGCCGGGGGAGGACCGCTGCTGCGCGGCCGGCGGCCGGTGCTCAGCGGTCAGCGGCCCGGGGTCAGCGGCGGGTCAGCGGTCAGCGGCCCGGTGTCCGGGGTCCGGGCGGTGGACTGTACGAGCCAGCGGAACGAGAGGCTGTTGTAGTAGTTCCTGCTCTGCGTGAGCGTCTCGCCGGCATCCGCGGGATCGGCCCAGTGGGTGATGCCCAGCCAGTGGCCGCTGGCCCGGTTGATCACCGCATGCGGCCGACCGTCGGCGACGACCCGCCACGACGTCCCGGACCCCGCGGCGGTGCAGTCCTCCTGTTCGATGCCGGGCCCGTCCGTCGCCCGGGCGCGGAGCAGCTCGGCGAGAGCGCTGTCGTCCAGGGCGGAGAGGTCCGGGCCGCGGTCGCGCGCGGGGAGCCGTGTGCGGTCGGGGAGGTGCATCGGTGAGCCGTTCTGGTCGAGCGGTCCGGCGAGGGAGCCGGTGTACGTCGTGCGGTGGGGGATGGCGTCGGTGTCTGTCGGTCGGGAGCCGGCGACGGGCACACCGTCCCCGGTGGCTGTCGCCGGCACCCGCTGACCTCCGAACTCCACGGCCGGCCTCCCCGACTCCTCCTCTCCTGACGGGATCTGATGCCGGGTGAGAGGCCCGCTGCAGCCCGGGCGTCCCACGTCTTTGCCGAATCTTTGCCGTGCCGGGTGCGCTGTGGCGCGGGCCGGGTCGGTGCGGTAGCGTCCGGCACCGACCTCCGCTCCACCCCGGCCGTGCCTCCCGCGACTCCCGCTCCACGAAGTTGGAGAGTGAGATGCGCAGGAACCGTCATCGGGCTCCGCTCACCATCGGCATCCCACTCGCGCTCGCCACCGTGGCGGCCGGGTCCTGGGCGGTGGTCGGCCTGCCCGGCTGGGCCGACGAGCGGCCGGTCCGAGCAGCGGCCGGCGGAGCGCCGGCCACCCCGCCGATCGCCTGCGACACCGCGGACGCGGCCGGAAAGGGCTGGTACCAGGCCGTGCACGTGCACCGGGCCGGCAGCCGGCCCCGGGACGGCGCGGTGGAGGCGATCCGCACCACGCTGTGGAACACCGACCAGGTCTTCGAGGCCAGCGCGCAGCGCTTCGGGCAGGGCGACAGCCGGCGTCCCCGGTTCGCCCAGGAGGCCGGCTGCCAGGCCCAGGTGCTCACGGTCGCGGTGGACGGCGCCGACAACCGCTACAAGGTGGGCCAGGTGCGGACGAAGGCGAAGGCGTCGGCCGAGGCCCTGCTGAAGGAGGCCGGTGGCGCCGACCGGGCCCGGGTGGGCCGCACCCGGTTCATCTACTTCGTGGACACCGGTCAGGCCACCGGCTGCGGTGTGGCCTCGGCCCCGGCGGCCAAGCGCCGGGCGGACCTCCACACCGGCTGGATCGCGGTGAACTGGAACTGCCTCGGAGAGGCGGCGCTCACCCACGAGATGATCCACAACTTCGGCGTGAGCCACTGCGACAACGACCGCAGCCAGGGCAACGACCCGATCTGCCGCGGCTACGACACGTCGCCGCGGTGCGACGACATCATGGGCAGGGTCGTCCTCGACTGCGCCCGGGACGACTTCGCCTGCTTCACGCCGAGGCCCGCGGCGGGCAGCCGACTCGCCCGGCACCCGGAGGAGAACGTCGCGAACAGCCCGTACCTGATCAAGGACCAGCCGAGCGGTCCGCTCGACGCCGCCCTGGTGGGCCGGGCCGGCGGGCAGTGCCTGACCGCCGGTGCCGACGGCACCTCGGTGGTGCAGCAGCCGTGCGCGCCCGGCGACGCCCAGCTCTGGCGCCGTACCGGCGGTGCGAGCGGCTACCTGACGCTGCGCCAGCTCGGCACCGGAAAGGGTCTGACCATGCCGGCCGAGGGCGGGCCGGTCCTCGCCGAATGCCGGCCGGGAGACGAGCACCAGGAGTGGTGGATGCCCTCGGCGCGCGGCGCCGACCGGGTGTACGGCAACCTGCGCAGCCGGGCCACCAAGGCGGTACTGAAGCTGCGCGGCGACGGGAAGCAGAAGAACGCGCCGGCCGAGCGCGCCGGTGCGGGCATCGCCCCCGCGGCCCAGTTCCGGGTGGTCCCGGTCGCCGCCGCGCCCGCCGCGGGCGTGACCTCCGGTGCGGCGACTCCCGCGCCCGGCACACCGGCCCCGACCGGCCGACCGTCCGCCTCGCCGACCCCGCCCCACGGTCCCGGCGGCAGCGGTACGGCGACCGCTGCTCCCTCCTTCACCCTCCCGCCGCTCGACCTCCCGTCGATCGGTGCGTCGCCCTACGTCCCGGCGCCCGAGACCTCCGAGCTGCCGGAGGCGGACAGCGCCGTCGACGCGGCCCCCGAGGAGGAGGCCGAGACCGGCACCGCCCCGGAACCGGGCGAGGAGTCCGGCGAGTAGGCGCCTCGCCCGTCGCTGCCCGCCGCACCCGGCCCGCCCGTCACCGGCGGACCG
>NZ_JBSGXP010000013.1:0-85863 GCF_053610105.1 Kitasatospora sp. NPDC054939
GTCCCCGGGTGATCGGGGAGCGCCCTCCGGCGTTCGCTCGCGCGGTCGGCCGTGCGGTGTCGGCCGCGGTGCCTCAGTGGTTGCCGCCGCCACCGGGTCGGCCGCCGCCGCCACCGGCACCGTTCCCGCCGATGACGCCGGGCGGGAGGGTGAAGGTGCCGCCGATGACCCCGCCGTGGTGGCCGCCGGGCTGGCCCTGGTTGCCGCCGGCCGCCGCCGCGTCGCCGCTCGGCGGGGTGGCGGGGGCGGTCGGGTTGGGGTCGGCCTTGACCGGGTCCGGGATGGTGACGGTCTTGAAGTCGATCCGCTGGGTGCCCTTGAGGGCCTGGTTCATGGCCATCTGCCAGATCGGGCCGGGGCCGGTGGCGCCGAAGACGTCCGGGAAGTACGTGCCGCCGATGCTGATGTTCTTCATCTTCACGCCGCCGGCCGGGCCGCCGAGCCAGACGGCGGTGGCGAGCTGCGGGGTGTAGCCGTTGAACCAGGCGGCCTTCTTCTCGTCGGTGGTACCGGTCTTGCCGGCGATCTGGCGGCCGTCGTCCAGACCGAGGTTGCGGGCGGTACCGCCCTTCTCGGTGACGCCGAGCAGGACGGTGTTGAGGCTGTCGGCGGTCTCCTCGGACAGCGCCTGGGAGCACTGGCTGGCCGGGACCTTGACGTCCTTGCCGTCGACCGTGGTGATCTTGTTGATCGCGACCGGGGTGCAGTACTTGCCGCGCGCCGCGAAGGTCGCGTAGACGTTGGCCATGGTCAGCGGCGACAGCTCCTGCGCGCCGAGGACCATCGACGGGACCTCCTGGAAGTCCTTGCCGCTGGCGAGCTTGGAGATGCCGAGCTTGTTGGCCATCTGCTTGATCGGGCAGAGGCCGATCTGCTGCTCCATCTGCACGAAGTAGGTGTTGACGGAGAGCGCCATCGCCTCCTTCAGCTGGTAGGGGCCGACCTCGCTCTCGGACTCGTTCTTCACCGTGGCCTTGGGGCGGTCGGTGTTCTTCCAGGTGCCCGTGCAGGTGGACATCGAGGGGTACTCGATCTTGTTCTCGGAGGGGAACGCCTGGGTCGGGGACATGCCCGCCTCCAGCGCCGCCGCCGCGAGCAGGGGCTTGAACGTCGAACCGGTCTGGAAGCCGTTGCCGCCGCCCATCGCGGCGTCGACGTTCAGGTTGATGATCGTCTGGTTCTTGTTGGCGTCCAGGCCGTAGGGGCGGGTCTGGGCCATCGCGAGGATCTTGCCGGAACCGGGCTCCATCATGGTGGCGGCGGCCGAGACGGTGTCGGTGACCTTGACCTTGCTGGTCACCGCGTTCTGCGCGGCGGCCTGCTTCACCGGGTCGAGGGTGGTGTAGATGTTCAGGCCGCCCTGGTTCCAGAGCTTCTTGCGGTCGGCGGCGGTCTTGCCGAACACCGGGTCCTGCTTGACCACGTGCCGGACGTAGTCGCAGAAGAAGCCCATGCCCGCGTTGGCGGTGATGCAGCCGTTCTGCGGCTCCTTGTACTTCAGCCCCAGGTCGCTGGCCTTCGCCTCCTTGGCCTGCTCCGGGGTGATGTGCTTGTTCTCCAGCATCTTGTCGAGGACGACGTTGCGGCGCTTGACGGTGCTCTCCGGGTAGCGCACCGGGTCGTACTGCGACGGGTTCTGCACCAGTCCGGCCAGGGTGGCGGCCTCGCCGATGGTCAGGTCCTTGTTGGCCTTGCTGAAGTAGCGCTGCGCGGCGGCCTCGACCCCGTAGGCCTGGTGGCCGTAGAAGGTGATGTTGAGGTAGTTGGTGAGGATCTGGTCCTTCGTCAGGTCCTCCTCCAGCTTGATCGCGACCTTCAGCTCCTGGATCTTGCGGCCGAGGGTCTTGCGCTGGGCCTCCAGGACGGCGGCGGTGTCGTCGCCGGCCTTCTCCACGTTGACGTTCTTCACGTACTGCTGGGTGAGCGTGGAGGCGCCCTGGGAGGTGGTGCCGCTCTCGGCGTTCTTGCCGATCGCGCGGAGCACGCCCTTGAGGTCGACGGCGCCGTGCTCGTAGAAGCGGGCGTCCTCGATGTCGACCTGGGCCTGCCGCATGTACGGGGACATCTGCTCGGCGGTGAGCACGGTGCGGTCGCGCTCGTAGACCTTGGCGATCAGGCCGCCGTTGGCGTCGTAGATCTGGGTCGCCTGGGAGAGCGGCGGGGTCTTGAAGTCGTCCGGGATGTCCTCGAAGCTCTCCGCGGTGTTTTTGGCGGTGAGGCCGAGCGCGCCGACGGCGGGCAGGGCCATGCCGGCCATCAGCACGCCGGACAGCACGCTGACACCCACGAACTTCACGCCGTGGCCCGCCAGGTCGACGGGGGAGCCCCGGCGGGGGGTTCGCGGAGCCCCGGATTCGCCGGGGTGGTCGGGGCGTCGGGGTGCCTGGGGGCGCTTCGGTGCCATGGGGAGAACCCTACGTCGCCGAATACCGTACATAGGGGCAGGTGTTCGCCTAGGCTTGTCACAAGCTTGCGACAGCTTCGGTGCGTCAACATCGGTCACTCTTGTGAGTGATGAGCTTTGCCCGAATTGACCCATTGTCGCCCGTTATTGGGGTGGCTGTCACCTGCTGTGCACCAGGATTTCGTAGCGCTGTGTAGTGGCGCGCGTGGCGAGAGTGGTGTGCGTTTCCCTGGCAAGGCTTGCGACCTGCAGTCACTCCAACGAGTGAGCTGACCGATACCCATAGTCCAATCGGGTCATTCGAGATTGAGCCCGAAGGGGCTGTTGCAAGCTGCCGTTCTTCCGTAACGTCCTCAACTGGCAACGGTGAATATGCCGTTGCCGCCGTGGGGGAGCCTCGATTCGGGAGAGGACGGCGCCGGCATGGGCTGGGTAGACGACTGGAGTGCGCAGGCCGCCTGCCGCACGAGTGATCCGGACGAACTGTTCGTTCAGGGGGCGGCACAGAACCGCGCCAAGGCGGTGTGCAGCGGGTGCCCCGTGCGCACCGAGTGCCTGGCGGACGCACTCGACAACCGGGTGGAGTTCGGGGTCTGGGGCGGGATGACGGAGCGCGAGCGGCGGGCGCTGCTGCGCCGCCGGCCGACCGTGATGTCGTGGCGGCGGCTGCTGGAGACCGCCCGTACGGAGTACGAGGCATCGCTGGCGACCGGCGTGATACTGACGGACTACGCACAGGCGGGCTGAGCCCGCGACACACCGCTCGGCCCCGCGACACGCCGGGCGGAGCTCGGAGGGCAGCACCGCGGACGGGCCGTTCGGCCCGGTGCGGAGCCGGCACGGCAGCGCGGAATGGGGGGTCAGACCGCGCCGCTGAGCCGCTCGCCGATCGCCCGCAGACCGTCCAGGTCGTGGACGTCCCCGGGCAGTGCGGCCACCTCGACGATCGGTACGTCGGGGTAGACCGAGACGAAGCGGTCCCGGGTGCGGCGCTCGCGCCCCATGATCTGCATCCGCTCGGCGTGCAGTCGCAGCAGTCCGGCAGCCAGGAGCTCGGCCGCGGGGGAGGAGTTCTCCGAGCCGTTCTCCTCCAGTGCCTCGGCCGCGGCCAGGGCCCGTTCGGCGGTGAGCTGCGGGGCGTCCGTGCCGTGCACCCGGTTGAGCACCAGGCCGGCCAGCGGCATCCGGTCGGCGGCCAGCCGGTCGACGAAGTACGCGGCCTCGCGCAGCGCGTCCCGCTCGGGTGCCGCCACCACCAGGAACGCCGTGCCCGGCGCCTTCAGCAGCTGGTACGTCCGGTCGGCGCGCTCGCGGAAGCCGCCGAACATCGAGTCCATCGCGCTGACGAAGGTCTGCACGTCGGTGAGCAGCTGGGCGCCGAAGATCTTGCCCAGGGTGCCGGTGAGCAGGCCCATCCCGGCGTTGAGGAACTTCATCGCGCTGCGCCCGCCGACCTTGGCCGGTGCGGTCAGCACCCGGATGAGCTTGCCGTCCAGGAAGGACCCGAGCCGGTTCGGCGCGTCCAGGAAGTCCAGCGCGGAGCGGGACGGCGGGGTGTCGACGACGATGAGGTCCCACTCCTCGGCCGAGCGGAGCTGGCCGAGCTTCTCCATCGCCATGTACTCCTGCGTGCCCGCGAAGCCGGCCGACAGGGACTGGTAGAACGGGTTCTCCATGATCGCCCGGGCCCGCTCGGGGTCGGCGTGGGCCAGCACGACCTCGTCGAAGGTCCGCTTCATGTCGAGCATCATGGCCTGCAGTTCGCCGTCGCCGGTGACGCCCTTGACGATGCGCGGGGTGTTGTCCAGCTCGGTCAGGCCCATCGACTGGGCGAGCCGGCGGGCCGGGTCGATCGTCAGGACGACGACCTTGCGGCCGCGTTCGGCGGCCCGCAGGCCGATCGCCGCGGCCGTGGTGGTCTTGCCGACGCCGCCGGAGCCGCAGCAGACCACGATCCGGGTCGCCGGGTCGTCGATCAGGGCGTCCACGGCGAGCCGGTTGCCGCCCCCGCGCACGCCGTCACCGCTGCCGCCCATGCCGATCCCGCCCGCCGTTGTGCCGCCGCTCACGCCGCCCCCTGCCGCTTCAGTTCACCCGCCAGCCGGTACAGCCCGGCCAGGTCCGCGCCCTCGCCCAGCAGCGGCAGCTCGTACGCGGGGAGCTTCAGCTGCTGCAGATCGCCCCGCTGGGCGCGCTCCAGTTCCACCCGCTCGGCGTGCTCGCGGGCCTGCCGCAGCAGCGGGTCGAGCAGCGGCTCCACCGCCGCCCGGACGGTCTCCGGCCGGCGCGAGCGCCCGCCGAGCCCGGCCTCGCCGAGTGCCAGCGCGACCTCCTCGCGGTGGTCGCCGTCCACCGCAGCGACCGCCGCCGCGTCCAGGACGGGCGGGCGGACCATGTTCACCAGCACCCCGCCCACCGGCAGCCCGGCCTCGCGGAGTTCGGCGAAGCCGTCGACGGTCTCCTGCACCGGCATCTCCTCCAGCAGGGTGACCAGGTGCACCGCGGTCTCGGGTGACTTCAGCACCCGCATCACGGCCTGCGCCTGGGTGTGGATCGGCCCGAACCTGGCCAGCCCGGCCACCTCGGAGTTGACGTTCAGGAACCTGGTGAGCCGACCGGTCGGCGGGGCGTCCATGACGATCGCGTCGTACGCGCGCCGCCCGTCCGGGCCCTTGCGCCGGGCCGCCTCGCAGGCCTTGCCGGTCAGCAGGACGTCGCGCACGCCCGGGGCGATGGTGGTCGCGAAGTCGACGAAGCCGACCTTCTGCAGGGCCTTCCCGGCGCGGCCGAGCTTGTAGAACATGTCGAGGTACTCAAGCAGCGCCTGCTCGGGGTCGATGGCCAGCGCGAACACCTCGCCGGCGCCCGAGCCCCTGCCCGCGTCGGGGTCCCTGCCGGCACCCGTACCCGGGCCGGCGCCCCGGCCCGCGCCGTCGGCCGGGCCGAGCTGCGCGAGCGACACCGAGGCGATCCGGCGCTCCTCGTACGGCAGTGCGGCTATCCCGAACAGTTCGGCGATCCCCTGGCGGCCCTCGACCTCGATCAGCAGGGTGCGCCGGCCCTCCGCGGCGAGCGCCAGCGCGAGCGCCGCCGCCACCGTCGTCTTGCCGGTGCCGCCCTTGCCGCTGACCACGTGCAGCCGGACGCCCTCCCAGTCGGGATCACGCCGGGCCGCCTGGCCGGGGGTGCGTGCCACGCTCCGTCTCCGTCCGTCTCCGAGGGCCGTCCGTCTTCGAGGGCGGCCCGCCTCCGAGCGGCGGGAGGCCGCTCCGAGGGCCGGCACCGCTCAGGTGCCCTCCCGCGAGGGTAACCAGGGACCGCGCCGGATGCCCGGAGCATCGGGGGGACCGGACCTGAATCATGCCCGGTTTGTGGGCCACCTCACACGCCGGGGTGCGGGCCGCCCCGCCACCCGGACCGGCTCGTCTAGAGTCAGCCCATGACCAAGTGGGAATACATGACGGCGCCCCTGCTGGTGCACGCCACCAAGCAGATCCTGGACAACTTCGGCGAGGACGGCTGGGAGCTCGTCCAGGTCGTGCCCGGCCCGAACCCGGAGCAGCTGGTGGCCTACTTCAAGCGGGAGAAGGCGGCATGAGCAAGGTCGAGGAGAAGCTCGCCGAGCTGGGCCTGACCCTGCCGCCGGTGGCCGCCCCGGTCGCCGCGTACGTGCCGGCCCTGCGCTCGGGCGAGTTCGTGTTCACCTCCGGCCAGCTGCCGATGGTGGGCGGCAAGCTGCCGAGCACCGGCAAGGTCGGCGCCGAGGTCACCCCCGAGGAGGCCAAGGAGCTGGCGCAGATCTGCGCGCTGAACGCGCTGGCCGCCATCAAGTCGGTGGTCGGTGACCTGGACCTGGTCGAGCGGGTCGTGAAGGTCGTCGGCTTCGTCGCCTCCGCGCCGGACTTCACCGGCCAGCCGGGCGTGATCAACGGCACCAGCGAGCTGCTCGGCAAGGTGCTGGGCGACGCCGGGGTGCACGCCCGCAGCGCCGTCGGCGTCACCGTGCTGCCGCTGGACGCCCCGGTCGAGGTCGAGCTGCAGGTCCGGGTCCGCGCCGACGTGTGACCCCGGGCACGGCCGCGCGTGCGGTCGAAGGCGGGGTTGGCTCTTCCAACCCCGCCTTCCGGACGCTTAGCATCCGGGCATGGACCATCGAGCAACGTCGCTCCCGATGCCGCCCGGTTGGCCTGCCCGGATCCGGGCAGTCGCCGCCGGCGAGCTGACCCCGCCGGAGCCCCGGCCCGCCGCCACCGTGGTGCTGCTCCGGGACGGCACGGCCGGCCCCGAGGCGTACCTGCTGCGCCGGCGCACCTCGATGGCCTTCGCCGGCGGGATGTACGCCTACCCGGGCGGCGGCGTCGACCGGCGCGACGCCGAGGCCGAGCTCGGCTGGGTCGGCCCCGGCCCCCAGGAGTGGGCCAAGCGGCTCGGCGTCGATCCGGCGACCGCCCAGGCGGTGGTGTGCGCCGCCGTCCGCGAGACCTTCGAGGAGGCCGGCGTCCTGCTGGCCGGCCCGGACGCCGGGAGCACCGCCGAGCCCCGCGACTGGAGCGCCGAGCGGGCCGCCCTGGAGGCGCACGAGCTCTCCTTCGCCGACTTCCTGCGCGAGCACCGCCTGCTGCTGCGCAGCGATCTGCTGGCCGGCTGGGCGCGCTGGGTCACCCCGGCCTTCGAGGAGCGCCGGTACGACACCTGGTTCTTCGTCGCCGCCCTGCCCGCCGACCAGAGCGCGGCCCTGGAGGTCGGCGAGGCCGACCGCGTCGCCTGGCTCTCCCCCGCCGAAGCCGTCCGGGGGTACCGGGAGGGCCGGTACGGCATGCTGCCGCCGACCGTCACCGTGCTGCGCGAGCTGCAGTCGCTGCACACCGCCGCCCAGGCGCTGGACGCGGCGGAGGACCGCGTGCTGGAGCCGGTCCTCGGAACGGCCGAGGTCCGCGGCGATCGGATCACCGTTCGCTGGGCAGGGTATGAGGAGCTGACCATCGACGGGGAGTTCCCGGGTACGAGCACCGCACCGGAGTCCTGACCCGCCGCACCGGAACCGCAGTCCCAAACCGCACTACGGCGGTCCTGAACCGCCGCAACCGCACCGCAACCCGCACCACGACCGCAACCGCGACGCAGAGAGGAAGACCTCCGATGACCCACAACGACGTGGCTCGCCGGACGGCACACGAGATGCCCGCCCGCAGCCTGACGCCCCGCACCACCGCCTGCGACTGCGACCTCGCCGAGTCGTACGGACCGGGCCGGCGCGCACTCACCAGGGCACTGCCGTTGCGCGCCCTGTTCAGGACCTGCGAGGGCGGCCGGTGAGCGGTCTCCTCCCCGGTGACCCCGCCGCCGTCGTCGACGGCGGGGCCACCCCCCGGGCGGTCTGCGTGCTGGCGCCGAACCCGTCGCCGATGACGCTGGACGGCACCAACACCTGGCTGCTCTCCGAGCCCGGCTCGGACGTCGCCGCGGTGGTCGACCCCGGCCCGCTCGACGAGGGCCACCTGCGCCGCGTGCTCGACCTCGCCGAGCAGCAGGGCAAGCGGATCGCGCTGACCCTGCTCACCCACGGCCACGCCGACCACGCCGAGGGGGCGGCCCGCTTCGCCGAACTCACCCGCACCGACGTGCTGGCCCTCGACCCCGCGCACCGGCTTGGCTCCGAGGGGCTGATCGCCGGCCGGCGCCTGGACATCGGCGGACTCGACCTGCGGGTGGTCGCCACCCCCGGCCACACCTCGGACTCGCTGACCTTCCACCTGCCCGCGGACGGCGCCGTCCTCACCGGCGACACCGTGCTGGGCCGCGGCACCACCATGGTCGCCCACCCCGACGGGCGGCTCGGCGACTACCTGGACTCGCTGCGCCGGCTGCACACGATGGCCTCCGAGCACGGCGTGCGCACGGTGCTGCCCGGCCACGGGCCGGTGCTGCGGGACGCCCTCGGCGCCGTCGACTACTACCTCGCCCACCGCGCCAACCGGCTCGCCCAGGTGGAGACGGCCGTGGAGGCCGGCTGCCGGACGGCCCCGGACGTGGTGGCCCGGGTCTACGCGGACGTGGACCGCGCGCTCTGGCCGGCCGCCGAGCTGTCGGTGCGCGCCCAGCTGGAGTACCTGGAGGAGCACGGGCTGATCTGACCCTCCCGGGTGGGGCGTGCGGGAGGGCCCGTACGCATCGGCGTACGGGCCCTCCCGGCGTGCGGACGGCGGTGCGCCCGCGGGGTCGGTCAGCGGGAGCGGCGCGACAGCCGCTCGACGTCCAGCAGGACGACCGCGCGGGCCTCCAGCTTCAGCCAGCCGCGGCCGGCGAAGTCGGCGAGCGCCTTGTTGACCGTCTCGCGGGAGGCGCCGACCAGCTGGGCCAGCTCCTCCTGGGTCAGGTCGTGCGCGACGTGGATGCCCTCCTCCGACTGCACGCCGAAGCGGCGGGAGAGGTCCAGCAGGGCCTTGGCGACGCGGCCGGGCACGTCGGAGAAGACCAGGTCGGACATCACGTCGTTGGTGCGGCGCAGTCGGCGGGCGATGGCGCGCAGCAGGGCGATGGAGACCTCGGGGCGGGCGTGCAGCCAGGGCTGGAGGTCGCCGTGGCCGAGGCCGAGCAGCTTGACCTCGGTCAGCGCGCTGGCGGTCGCGGTGCGCGGGCCCGGGTCGAAGAGCGACAGCTCGCCGATCATCTCGCTGGGGCCGAGGACGGCGAGCATGTTCTCGCGGCCGTCCGGCGAGGCGCGGTGCAGCTTGACCTTGCCCTCGGCGACGACGTAGAGGCGGTCGCCCGGGTCGCCCTCGTGGAACAGCGACTCACCGCGGGCGAGGGTCACCTCGGTCATGGAAGCGCGCAGCTCGCCGGCCTGTTCGTCGTCGAGTGCCGCGAAGAGTGCGGCGCGCCGCAGAACGTCGTCCACGTGCTTCCTCCTTCTCGGCCGGTCGGCTGTCAAGCCGGTCGGCGCAAGTTCGTACAGTGCTCTGCATCACCAAGCATGGCGCATGTCGCTCCGATCATATGAGGAGGGGGTGCGCCGAGGTGTCCTGCGCGGGGCCATTCGTACTCAGGGGTCACGTCCGGACGACCCGGTCCGGTGCCCGCCCCGTCCGGCACCGGGGCCTGCCGTCCGCCGCGCCCGTCCGCGCCGGCCGGCCGTCCACCGTGTCCCGCACCGGGCCGGCCGTCAGCCCGCGGCGGCGGCCAGCAGGGTGTCGGCGGCCGCGGTCCGCGCGTACAGCACCGAGCGGCCCGCCCGGTGGGCGCTGACCAGGCCGGCGGCGCGCAGGGCGGTGAGGTGCTGGGAGGTGCCGGCGGGGGAGAGGCCGCAGCGCCGGGCCAGCTCGGTGGTGGACGCCGGGGTGTCCAGTTCGGCGAGCAGTCGGGCCCGGGAGCGGCCGAGCACCGCGCAGACGCCCTCGGCCGGCGTGCGGTCGCGCTGCTCCCAGAGGGTGGCGGCGGCGCGCGCCGGATAGGCCAGCTGGGGCGGCTCGGGCGCCATGATCCGGGTCAGCACCCGGGGCCAGGCGAAGACCGAGGGGACGAGCACCAGGCCGCGTCCGGCGCTCTCCCGGGTGATCACGCAGTGCCGCTCGGCCAGGCGCAGGGTGCCGTCCTGCCAGCTGATGGTGGGGTGCAGGTCGCCGAGCAGACGGGCGGCGCCGTGCTCGGCCAGCTGCAGGGCCCGGTGGCGGACGTCGGCCTCCAGCACCGTGCGGATCCGGCTCCAGTACGGCGCGAGCGCCAGCTCCCAGTACTGCTCGGCCTCCTCGGCCAGCCGGGCGGTCGTCCGGCGGTGGTCGCCGGTCAGGTGCCGCAGCCGGGCGGGGACCGGTGGCAGCAGGGCGAGGTCGCGGGCGAGCTGCTCGGCGCCGGTGGCCCGGATCGCGGCGAGTTCGTCGGCGAGCCGCGGGGCCGCGGAGGCGGGCGCCGGGGTGAGGAGGTCCGGCAGGTGGCCCTCGGGCGGGATCAGGGCGAACAGCAGGCCCCGGTCGAGTCCGGCCGCCGCCAGCCGCGGCCGGACCTCGGCGGCCCAGCGGCGGTGCAGCGCCGGCACCGGGTCGCCCACCAGGGCCCGGATGCCGGTCACGACCTCCCACATCGGGGAGACGGCGAACCGGGCACGGGCCAGGTCGTCCGTCGAGAAGGCCAGTTCGGCCCGCATGCTCCGGCCTCCGCAGGGTCGGGGATTCGGTCAGAGCTTAATCAATTGGGCCCGTCGACGGGGGTGGTCAGCATGGTCGGGCGGGCAGGGCGCTGCCCGGTCCGACGATCCACCGAAGCGCGAAGAGGCGGCACCCCCATGTCCATCGACACCATGCCCGGCACCCCCGGCACCCTCCCGGCCGGCACCTCCGGAACCCCCGACACCCCCGGCGCCCTCCCCGACGGCTCCGCGGTCGGTGCCGACCAGCGGGCCAGGGCGCTGCGGCTGCGGGAGCTGGTCGCCACCCCGCCGCTGGTGCTGCCGAACGCCTGGGACGCGGCCAGCGCCGCCGTGATCGCCTCGGCCGGTGCCCCGGCGATCGCCACCACCAGCGGGGGCGTCTCCTGGTCGCTCGGCTGCGGCGACGGCGAGCAGCTGGACCGGACGCAGGCCGTGGCGGTCGCCCGCCGGGTCGTCGCGGCGGTCGACGTGCCGGTGACCGTGGACGCCGAGGGCGGCTACGGACCGGGGCCGGACGAGGTCGCGGCCACCGTGCGCGAGCTGATCGCCGCCGGGGCGGTCGGGGTCAACCTGGAGGACTCCACCGCCCCGGGCGGGCCGCTCTTCACCGTGGCCGAGCAGGTCGAGCGGCTGCGGGCGGCCCGGGCGGCGGCCGAGCGGGCCGGGCTGCCGGAGCTGCTGGTCAATGCGCGTACGGACGTCTTCCTGTTCGGGATCGGGGAGCCGGCGGGCCGGGCGGACGAGGTGCTCGCCCGCGCCGAGGCGTACGCGGCGGCCGGCGCGGACGGCCTCTTCGTGCCCGGCCTGCTGGACCTCGCGGTCCTGGCCGAGCTGTGCGAGCGCTCGCCGCTGCCGATCAACGCGATGGCGGGCCCCGGCGGGCCGGACGTCGCCGCGCTCGCCGCCGCGGGCGTGCGCCGGATCAGCGTGGGGACGGCGGTCGCCCAGCTCGCGTACACCGCGGCCCGCCGCGCCGCCGAGGAACTGCTCGGCGCCGGTACGTACGGGCAGCTCGACGGTGCGCTCGGGTTCGGCGACCTCGACGGGCTGCTGCGCCGCTGAGCGACCCGGGCGGGACCGGAGGGTCGGATTCCGCCGGCCGGTAGCCTTGCACCGACCGGGTGAGGGCACCTCGGTGGACTGCTCGACGAAGAACCGGGAAGGGCGCGGATGAGGCTGCTGGTCACCGGCGGGGCCGGCTTCATCGGGTCGCACTTCGTCCGCGGGCTGCTGGCCGGCGCCCACCCCGGTCACGAGGACGACCGGATCACCGTCCTCGACGCGCTCACCTACGCCGGCACCGTCACCAACCTGCCGACCGACCACCCCCGGCTGGCCTTCGTGCACGGCGACGTCCGCGACGAGGCACTGCTGGCCCGGATCCTGCCCGGCCACGACGCGGTGGTCCACTTCGCAGCCGAATCGCACGTCGACCGCTCCCTCGCCGGGGCGCGGCCCTTCATGGAGACCAACGTCGTCGGCACCCAGACGCTGCTGGAGCAGTGCGTGCGCGCCGGCACCGCCCGGGTCGTCCACGTGTCCACCGACGAGGTGTACGGCTCGATCGCCGAGGGCTCGTGGGACGAGTCCTGCCCGCTGCTGCCCAACTCGCCGTACGCCGCCTCCAAGGCCGCCGCCGACCTGGTCGCCCGCGCCTACTGGCGGACCGAGGGGCTGCACGTCTCCGTCACCCGCTGCTCCAACAACTACGGCCCGCACCAGTTCCCCGAGAAGCTCATCCCGCTGTTCGCGACCAACCTGCTCGACGGCCTGCCCGTCCCGCTGTACGGCGAGGGACTCAACGTCCGCGAGTGGCTGCACGTGGACGACCACTGCGACGCCGTCCGGCTGGTCCTCGACCACGGCCGGCCCGGCGAGGTCTACAACGTCGGCGGCGGGCACGAGCTGACCAACCGGGACCTCACCGAGCTGCTGCTGCGCCACTGCGGACGCGGTCGGGAGCTGGTCCGCCGGGTGGCCGACCGCAAGGGGCACGACCTGCGCTACAGCGTCGACGACCGGAAGATCCGCCGGGAACTGGGCTTCCGCAACCGGGTGCCGTTCGAGCGGGGGCTTGCGGAGACCGTCCGCTGGTACCGGGAGAACCGCTGGTGGTGGGAGCCGCTGAAGAAGGACGGCTGACGCCCGGCCGCGGGCGGAGGCGGGCCGCCGGGGAAGGACCGCCGGGGAGCGGCGGAACCGCCGACGCGGGACGGGCCCGTCGGCGTAGCCTTCGTCCATGGCAGAGAGCAAGGTCACTCGGACCGGGGCGGCGGGGAAGCCGACAGCGAAGGCGGCACCGGAGAAGACGGCTGCGGCCGGGTCGAGGAGACCCGCGCCGAAGAAGCCGGAGTCGCGGCTGGCGATGGTGCGCAGGGCCCGGCGGATCAACCGCGAGCTGGCGGAGCTGTACCCCTACGCGCACCCCGAGCTGGACTTCGAGAACCCCTTCGAACTGCTGGTCGCGACCGTCCTGTCGGCCCAGACCACCGACCTGCGGGTGAACCAGACCACCCCGGCGCTGTTCGCCAAGTACCCCGCCCCCGAGGACATGGCCGCCGCCGTGCCGGAGGAGCTGGAGGAGATCATCCGCCCGACCGGCTTCTTCCGGAACAAGGCGAAGGCGCTGATCGGCCTCTCCATCGCCCTGCGCGACGACTTCGACGGCGTCGTCCCGGGCCGCCTGGAGGACCTGGTGACCCTCCCCGGCGTCGGCCGCAAGACCGCCAACGTGGTCCTCGGTAACGCGTTCGGCGTGCCGGGCATCACCGTGGACACCCACTTCGGGCGGCTCTCCCGGCGCTTCGGCTGGACCGCCGAGGAGGACCCGGAGAAGGTCGAGGCGGTGGTCGCGGAGATCTTCCCGAAGTCCGACTGGACGATGCTCTCCCACCGCGTGGTCTTCCACGGCCGCCGGATCTGCCACTCCCGCAAGCCCGCCTGCGGGGCCTGCCCGATCGCCCCGCTCTGCCCCTCGTACGGGGAGGGCGAGACCGACCCGGAGAAGGCCGCCAAGCTGCTCAAGTACGAACTGGGTGGCCAGCCCGGCCAGCGGCTGCGCCCGCCCGCCGACTACCCCGGCGAGGCCGCCGCCCGGGCCGACGCCGACCGGCACGGCGGCACGGTCGCCGACCTCGCCGCCCCCGAGGCCGTCCGGGCCGCGGAGGCCGCCGCGGAGGCCGTCCGCGGTGACGACGAGGGGCCGACCGGAGCCGTCGGCGGTTCGGCAGGGGGTTCGGTCGGCGGTTCGGCCGGAGCCGGTGCGAACGGGCCCGCGGCGACCGACCGGGGGGTGGCGCGATGATCACCGACATCCGGCGCGAGGGCCTGCCGCAGTGGCTGCTGCCGGTGCGGGACGCGGCCGAGCGGGTCCTGCCCGAGCAGCTCAGCCGCTTCCTGCCGCCGGCCGAGGGCGGCCGGGCCTCCGCCGTGCTGATGCTCTTCGGCGAGGGCCCGTACGGCCCGGACCTGCTGCTCATCGAACGCGCCCGCTCGCTGCGCTCGCATGCCGGGCAGCCGTCCTTCCCCGGCGGCGCGCTGGACCCGGAGGACGGCGACCCGGACGGCCCCGGACCGGTCGCCGCGGCGCTGCGCGAGGCGGAGGAGGAGACCGGGCTGAACCCCACCGGCGTCCAGGTCTTCGCCACCCTGCCCGCCCTGTACATCCCGGTCAGCCGCTTCGTGGTGACGCCGGTGCTCGGCTGGTGGCGCGAGGAGTCCCCGGTCGCCCCGGTGGACCGGGCCGAGACCGGCGCGGTCTTCCGCGTGCCGATCGCCGAACTGACCGACCCGGCCAACCGCGCCCGGCTGCGCCACCCGTCCGGCCACACCGGCCCGGCCTTCGAGGTCGCCGGGCGGCTGGTCTGGGGCTTCACCGCGGGCGTCATCGACCGGGTGCTGCACCACAGCGGGCTGGAGCTGCCGTGGGACGGCTCCCGGACGCTGGAGCTGTCCGAAGAGGCGCTGGAGCTCGTCCAGGGGCAGCGCCCGCACTCCGGAGCCGTCCCGGGCGGCGACAGCCCGGCGCGGTGAGTCCGGTGCTCGGCGAGGCTCCGGTGGGTACCCGGCTGCGCGCGGGAGCTGCCGTGGCCTGCGCGCCGCAGGCGGGTGCGGGCTGCGGGTCGTGGGCGGGTTCGGACCGCGCGCCGCGGCCGGGTTCGGGCCGTGGGCCCCGCCACGGCAAGGACCGCGGACCCCGTCCCGGCGCGGCCTGCGGGCCCCGTCCTGCGCTCCGGCGTGGGAGGGTGTCCGAGTGAACGTCCTGGATCTGCTGCTGATCGCCGCCGCCATCGGGTTCGCCGTGTCCGGCTACCGGCAGGGCTTCGTGGTCGGCGTCCTGTCGGTCATCGGCTTCCTCGGCGGCGGCCTGCTCGCCGTGCAACTGCTGCCGCTGCTGCTCAGCCACCTCAGCCCGGGGACGACCGCCTCGGTCGTCGCCGTGGTGGTGGTGATCGTGCTCGCGGCGATCGGCCAAGCCGTCACCACGCACTTCGGCTGGAAGCTGCGCGGCCACATCGACCGGCGCCCGACGAAGGCCCTGGACGCCGTCGGCGGCTCGGTGGTCAACGTGATCTCGATGCTGCTGGTGGCCTGGCTGATCGGCTCCGCACTGGCCGGGACGTCCTTGCCGACCGTCTCCAAGCAGGTCCGGTCGTCGGCGATCCTCGGCGGGGTCCAGGACGCCCTGCCGGCCGACGCGCCCAACTGGTTCTCCGACTTCTCCAAGGCGCTCTCCCGCAACGGCTTCCCGCAGGTCTTCAACCCCTTCGAGCACGAGCCGATCACCGAGGTCGACAGCCCCGACCCGGCCCTGGCCGCCAGCCCGGCGGTGGCGCGGGCCCGGCAGAGCCTGGTCAAGGTCGTCGGCACGGCGACCGCCTGCGGCAAGAGCCTGGAGGGCAGCGGCTTCGTCTACGCCCCGCACCGGGTGATGACCAACGCCCACGTGGTCGGCGGGGTCGACGAGCCCACCGTCCAGGTCGGCGGCACCGGCCAGCTCTACGACGCGACCGTGGTCCGCTACGACTGGCAGCGCGACATCGCGATCCTGGACGTCCCCAAGCTGAACGCGCCGCCGCTGACCTTCGCGGGCGACGCCAAGACCAACGACAGCGCGATCGTCGCGGGCTTCCCCGAGAACGGCGCGTTCAACGTCCAGCCCGCCCGCATCCGCGGCCGGATCCAGGCCAACGGCCCGGACATCTACCGCCGCGGCCAGGTCATGCGCGACGTGTACTCGGTGCGCTCGCTCGTCCGCCAGGGCAACAGCGGCGGGCCGCTGCTCACCCCGGACGGCCAGGTCTACGGCGTGGTCTTCGCCAAGTCGCTGGACAGCGCGGACACCGGGTACGTGCTCACCGCGGCCGAGGTGCGTGCGGAGGCCGAGGCGGGGGCGAACGCGACCGCCCGGGTGGACACCCAGGGCTGCGCGCTCTGACCGGCGCGCACTGACCGGAGTGCACCGAGCGTCGGGTGCGGTGCCGTCCTGCGGGCGGGGGCGGGTCCCGCTCGCGGGTCCCGTGGGTCCCGTGGGTCAGATCTCGCGCCTCAGCCGGGCACCCACCCAGCGGGCGCGGCGGCCCAGGATGCGCGGGATGCCGAGCTGGCGCTGGGCCGGGCCCCGACCGCGGTCGGCCCCCTCGTAGCCGAGGTCGTCCGCCCGGTCCGGACGGTGCCCGGACCTCGGCGTGCCGCTCTGCCGTGAACCGTTCGGCTGCGGGCTGCTGTGGCGTCGGCCGCGCGGGGCGCTGTCGCGATCGGGCATCCAGGTCATACCGCAATGGATGCCCGTGGGCGGACGGGGGTAACCGCCTGCGGCGCGCCGAGTTGGCCTATGCGTTTGTCATATGAGCTGAGCGATAGGGGAGTTGGCGGCCCGCCGACGGTGGGTCCGCGTCCCGCCTCCCCCTCCGCACCGCGGTGCCGGGTACCGGGGCCCCCGGTCAGTCCTTGTGCTGGCCCACCCAGTCGAGCAGCTCCGCGGTGAACTCCTCCGGCGCCTCCTCGTGCGGGAAGTGCCCGACCCCCGGCAGCAGCCGCCAGCGGTACGGCGCCGACACGTACTCGCCGCCGCCGAGCGCGGTGTGCGACAGCAGCACCGGGTCGGCCGCGCCCTGGACGTGCAGGGTCGGCGCGCTGATCGGCTTCTTCATGCGGCGGGCGAACTGGATGCCGTCCGGCCGGGCCATCGAGCGCAGCAGCCAGCGGTACGGCTCGATCGAGCAGTGCGCGGTGCTCGGGATCTGGATCGCCTGCCGGTACGCGGCGACCGCCTCCCGGTCCAGCAGGTTCCGCCCGGTCCAGGCGTCCAGGTAGCGGCCGACCAGGGCGCCGTCGTCGGCCACCAGGCGGCGTTCCGGTATCCACGGCCGCTGGAAGCCCAGGACGTGGTCGAAGGCGGCCATCTGCCGGCGGTCGGTGAGCAGCGCCCGGCGCAGGTCCCGGGGGTGCGCCGCCGAGACCACGGTGAGGCTGCGGATCACCGACGGCCGCATCACGGCCGCCACCCAGGCGAGGGTTCCGCCGGAGGCGTGGCCGACCAGGTGCGCGCGGTCCTCGCCGAGCGAGCGGATCACACCGGTGATGTCCAGGGCGAGGTTGCCCGGGTCGTAGCCGCGCGGGGTGCGGTCGCTGCCGCCGATACCGCGGAGGTCCAGCGCGACGGCCCGGTAGCCGGCCTCGGCGAGCGCCGTCAGCTGGTGCCGCCACGCCCACCAGTACTCGGGCCAGCCGTGCACCAGCAGCACCAGCGGGCCCGCGCCGAGTTCGGCGATGTGGAAGCGGGCGCCGTTGGCGGCGACGTCCCGGTGGGTCCACGGTCCGGCCTGCCGGATGCTCCAGGCTGCGGCTGCGGCTGCGGCTGCGGCTGCGGCGGCGGTCGGCGCGGGGCCGTCGGTCGGCGCGGTCTCGTCGGTCGTGCCGTCGTCGGCCGCGGGGCGGTCGGACGCGCCGTCGGCGGCTGCGGTGCCGTCGGGGAGCGTGTTGCCGGGATCCGCCTCACCGGGCGCGGCGCGGTCGGGCCCGGGGTCCTCGGACGGGGCGCGGTCGGACCGGGCGTTCCCGGCCCCGGTGCCGACCGTGCTGTCCGGGGCGTCCGCCGGGCGGCCCGGTCCGGCGGTGCTGCGGTCCGCGGTCCGGCCGGGGCCGGAGTCGGCGGACGGCTGCGAGGGCACGGGCTTCTGGTCGAGCGGCATACCGAGAGCGTGTCACATCCCCGTGCCGGACACGTGCCCGGCACTCGCTCCCGGTGCGCCCGAAGCCGTGCGACCGATGGCCGAAGGCGGTGCGACCAGGCCGCCCGAGGCGGTGCGACCGGCGGTCGGAAGCGGTGCGACCAGGCCGCCCGAAGCCGTACGACCCGGGGACCGGAAGCCGTACCGCCTACGGGATGCGGCCGAGCGCCCGGTCGATCTCCTCCTTGGTGGCCGGCCGCGGCCGGGCGTTCTTCAGCACGTCGGCGGTCTTCTGGGCGCCCTCGATCGTCCGGTGCGGCTTCTCGATGCGCTTGAACGAGCGCAGCGCCAGCAGCCCGAGCACCGCCGCCAGCAGCAGGTAGGCACCCGCCACGATCAGGAACGACCAGCCGAGCGAGAGGCCCAGCGCGTGGATCCCGAACGCCGCCGCGGCGCTCAGCATCGGGACGGCGGCCAGCGCCACCACGCCCGCCACCGTGAGCGAGACACCGCCGGAGACGCCGCGCTTCACGTCCGCGCGGATCTCGGCCTTGGCCAGCGCGATCTCGTCGTGGACCAGGGCGGACAGATCGGCGGTGGCCGCCGCGAACAGCTGCCCCACCGAACGCTCGCCCTCGTAGGGCACCCGGCCGTTGCTGGACGGATCTGCGGCTCCTGCGGGCATCAGCTGTTCTCCTCTGCGGCTGTGCGGCATGACGCCGCCGTGCGGTGCGACACCGGGGACCGGAGGGGGTCCGGTGCCATCCAGTGGCGTCCGTGGACTGTCGACAGCTCAGAATCATGCCCCTACCGGTCAGTCGGACACCACTCCGGGGGCCCCGCCGGAGGGACGTGTCCGGTACGGCAGGCGCCCCCGGTGCCCGCGGGCGTCGCCGGTCCGTCCACCGCGTCGGTCGCGCGGCCCGCCACCCGGTCGGTCCGGGCCGCTCGGTGCGTCAGGTGTACCCGGAACAACCGCTACGTCCGGACCGTCAGGCCCGGGGCCCGCCCGGACCGTCGGTCCCGCGCTCGGTGGTCTCCCCTGTCGTACCGCGGTCCGGGCGCTCCGCGAGCGCGGCCATCCGCGCCTGCCAGGCGGGGTCGTCCTGCTGGTACACGTCGGGGATGCCGTCGCCGTCCTCGTCGCGGTCCTCCTCCTCGCAGAGCAGCCGGTAGTGCTTGTTCCGCAGCTTGAGCAGCACGCTGGCGATCAGCGCGCAGAGCAGCGAGCCCACCAGGACGGCCGCCTTCGACCGGTCGGCCAGCGCCTGGTCGTTCGGGAACGCGAGCTCGCTGATCAGCAGCGAGACCGTGAAGCCGATCCCGGCCAGGACCGCGACGGCGAACATGTCGGCCCACGTGAGCTGCGGGTTCAGCTCGGCCCGGGTGAACCGGGCGGTCAGCCAGGTACCGCCGAAGATGCCGACCGACTTGCCGACCAGCAGGCCCAGGATGATGCCGAGCGGCGTGGCCTGGGTGAACACCTCGGCCAGGGCCGGCCCGGAGATCGTCACCCCCGCCGCGAACAGCGCAAACACCGGTACCGCGATCCCCGCCGAGAGCGGCCGGACCAGGTGCTCGATGTGCTCGCCCGGGGACTGCTCCTCGTCGCCGACCCGGTGGCAGCGCAGGATCAGGCCCATCGCCACACCGGCGACCGTCGCGTGCACCCCGCTCTCGTGCATCAGCGCCCAGATCACGAAGGCCAGCGGCACGAAGAGGTACCAGCCGTGCACCCCGCGCCGGTGCAGGAACCAGAACAGCACCAGGCCGGCGAAGGCGAGCCCGAGCGCCCAGAACCTGATGCCCGAGCTGTAGAAGACCGCGATGATCAGGATCGCGATCAGGTCGTCGACCACCGCCAGGGTGAGCAGGAAGGCTCGCAGTGCGGACGGCAGATGGGTGCCGACGACGGCGAGGACCCCGAGCGCGAAGGCGATGTCGGTCGCGGTCGGGATCGCCCACCCGGACGGGTGACCGCCGCTGCCGGAGTTGGCGACGACGAACAGAACCGCCGGCAGCACCACCCCGCACACCGCGGCCACCACCGGCAGCAGCGCGGCACTGGGCGTGCGCAGCTCGCCCGCCACGAACTCGCGCTTGAGCTCGATGCCGGCCACGAAGAAGAAGATCGTCAGCAGGCCGTCCTTGGCCCACGCCTCCAACGGGAGGTCGAGGTGGAGCGGTGCGGACGGGCCGATCGTGAAGTCGAGGACGCTCTCGTATGCGTGCGGCCACACGTTCGCCCACACCAGCGCGATCACCGCGGCCACCAGGAGCAGGACGCCGCCGACGGTCTCCGTGCGCAGCGCGTCGGTGATGAAGGTCCGCTCGGGCAGGGAGAGCCTGCCGAGGAACTGGCGGCGGCCCGACGTCGGCTCGGTCGTGGGCGGCTGGCTGGTCACGCGGGACCTCCTGGGGCGGGAACGGCATACGGGTACCGCAGTGCCGACCAGACTTCCCGGCGCGCCCAGTGACGCGAATCCTGTCGCGTCTTTGACAGTCTACGGGGAACCCCGCGGCGACGTCCGGTTCGTCCTCCTTCAGGACTTAAGCCTCCGTGGCCCGTCGTGCACCCGGGAGCAGCACCCGCCCGGCACCCGAATGGCTTCGGCCGCATGCAGACGGGTGAACGCCTCCCTAGGGTCGAGCGCAGGCACCGCCCACTCCGGACGGTGCCCTCTCGCACAGTCAGGAGGCACCACGATGCCCAGACCTCCGCTCTTACCGCACCTCGTCGTCCTGCTCCGGGTGGCACTGCTCCGAGCGGTGCTCCTTCCCGTTGCGCCGTCCCGCGACGTGGCCGCCCGGTCGGCCGGGAACGCCCGATGAACGCAGCAGGCAGAACCGACTCTGTACGCACCACCGAAGCCGGACTGCTCGACGACACCGCTCGCCCGGACATAGCCTGCCCGGACACCGCTCGCCCGGATACCGGCGTTCACGACGCTGCTCGACCAGAAGCTGCTCGCGCGGGGGTCGTGCTCCGCGGCCCCGCGACCCACGGCACTGCGCTCCACGGCCCCGCGCTCCACGGAGCGACCGAGAGCCGCTCGATGGCAGCCCGGGCCGCCGCCCGCGCCGCTGCCCGGGGCGCCGAACGGGGTCCCGGTGAGCCGAGCCGCGATCTCGACCGGCTGCTCCGCCCGCTGTACCGCGCCGCCGCCCCCGGCGGCGGATTCGCCGTGGCGGTGATCCGCGGCGACGAACGGACCGTGGCCTGCCACGGCCACTCCGGACACGCCGTCGGGCGGCCCGTCCGGGCGGACACCCGCTTCGAGATCGGATCCGTCACCAAGACCTTCACCGGACTGCTGCTCGCCGAGATGGCAGCCCGGGGCGAGGTCCGCTACGACGACCCGATCGACCGCTACCTGCCCGCCCGTACCGCCCCCGGCTATCCGCACGAGCGCCCGATCACCCTCCTCCACCTGGCCACCCACACCTCAGGCCTGCCCAGGCTGCCGGTCGGTCTGGTGCCGGCCCTGGTACCCCGGTGGTTCACCGATCCGTACGCCACCTTCGGCCCGGCCCATCTGCTCCGGGCGCTGCCGAGGACACCCGTCCGCGGCACCCCCGGTACACAGGTGCGGTACTCCAGCCTGGGCTACGGGCTGCTCGGACTGCTGCTCGCCAACGCGGCCGGGCAGCGCTACGAGGAACTGCTCGCCTCCCGGGTGAGCGGCCCGCTCGGACTGGTGGACACCTCCTGCAGCCCCGGCCGCGAGGAGGGCGCCGGCTACCGGCGGGGGCGGCGCGTCCCGTCCTTCCGGATGCCGGCCCTGCCCGGGGCGGCGGCCCTGCGCTCCACGGCCGACGACATGCTCCGCTACCTGCAGGCACACCTCGCCCTGGAGGCCGTCCCGCTGCCCGAACGGGCGGACGCGGCGGTCCTGCGCACCGCCCTCGGGGAGGTCCGCCGTCCCCGGGCTGGCCGCCACCGCAGCGGTACGCAGGTCTGCCTGGGCTGGTACCGCCGTTCCCTGGTGACCGGCGCCTCGGTGCCGGCCCCGGGGACGGGTGCGGATTCCGCCCACTCCACGGATGCCCCTGGCCCCTTCCCGCCCGGTGAGGGCGGCGGTGCCATCGGGTTTGGCGGTGCAGGTGGGATCGGTGGGGCCAGCGGAACCAGCGGGACTCTCGGGCTCGGGGAGCCCGGCGAGCCGTTCGGGGCGGGCCGGGAGTTCGGTGAGGTCGGCGAGGACCTGCTCTACCACGCAGGCGCCACCCGGAACTCCACCGCGTTCGTCGGCTTCAGCCACCGTGCTCAGGTCGGACTCGCCGTCATGGCCGGTGCGCTGCCGTTGCGCAGCCGGGGCTTCGTCCAGAGCGCGTACGACACGCTCCGCACCCTGGTGACGGAACGTCGGTCCGACTGCTGACGCACCGCTCCGGTGAACGGGTGTGCCCCGGACGGTCTTGACCGTCCGGGGCACACCCGTCGTTCCCGTCCGCACCCCGACCGGCCCCGAGCGCACCCCGGGGCTGGGCCCGGGGTGCGGGACGGTCGGGTGCGGGGGCTCAGTCCTCGCTGCCGGCTGCGGGCAGCTGCGACTGGATGAGGTTCATGACGGTGCTGTCGGCGAGGGTGGTGGTGTCGCCGACCTCGCGGCCTTCGGCGATGTCGCGCAGGAGGCGGCGCATGATCTTGCCGGAGCGGGTCTTGGGGAGTTCGGCGACGACCTTGACCTGCTTGGGCTTGGCGATGGGGCCGAGGGTGCGGCCGACGTGGGCGCGCAGTTCCTCGACGAGTTCGGGGCTTTCGGTGGCGTTGCCGCGCAGGATGACGAACGCGACGATGGCCTGGCCGGTGGTGGGGTCGGTGGCGCCGACGACGGCGGACTCGGCGACGGAGGGGTGGCCGACGAGGGCGGACTCGACCTCGGTGGTGGAGATGTTGTGGCCGGAGACGAGCATGACGTCGTCGACCCGGCCGAGGAGCCAGATGTCGCCGTCCTCGTCCTTCTTGGCGCCGTCGCCGGCGAAGTAGCGTCCTTCGAAGCGGGACCAGTAGGTGTCGATGTAGCGCTGGTCGTCGCCCCAGATGGTGCGGAGCATGGAGGGCCAGGGCTCGGTGAGGACGAGGTAGCCGCCGGAGCCGTTGGGGACCTCGTTGGCCTCGTCGTCGACGACGGTGGCGGCGATGCCGGGCAGGGCGCGCTGGGCGGAGCCGGGCTTGGTCTCGGTGACGCCGGGCAGGGGGCTGATCATCATGGCGCCGGTCTCGGTCTGCCACCAGGTGTCGACGATGGGGGCGGTGCCTGCGCCGATGTGCTCGCGGTACCAGATCCACGCCTCGGGGTTGATCGGCTCGCCGACGCTGCCCAGTACCCGCAGCGAGGACAGGTCGAACTTGGCGGGGATGTCGTCGCCCCACTTCATGAAGGTGCGGATCGCGGTGGGGGCGGTGTAGAGGATGGTGACGCCGTACTTCTGGACGATCTCCCAGAAGCGGCCCTGGTGGGGGGTGTCGGGGGTGCCCTCGTAGATGACCTGGGTGGCGCCGTTGGCGAGGGGGCCGTAGACGATGTAGGAGTGGCCGGTGACCCAGCCGATGTCGGCGGTGCACCAGTACACGTCGGTTTCGGGCTTGAGGTCGAAGACCGCGTGGTGGGTCCAGGCGGCCTGGGTGAGGTAGCCGCCGGAGGTGTGCAGGATGCCCTTCGGCTTCCCGGTGGTGCCCGAGGTGTAGAGGATGAAGAGCGGGTGTTCCGCGTCGTGGGGCTGGGGGGTGTGCTCGGTGGACTGGCGTGCGGTGATCTCGTGCCACCACACGTCGCGGCCCTGGGTCCAGGAGACGTCCTGGCCGGTGCGGCGTACGACCAGGACGTGCTCGACGCCGTCGGTCTTGGTGAGGGCCTCGTCGATGGCCGGTTTGAGGGCGGAGGGCTTGCCGCGGCGGTAGCCGCCGTCGGCGGTGATGACCAGTTTGGCGGCGGCGTCCTGGATGCGGGAGGCGACGGCGTCGGCGGAGAAGCCGCCGAAGACGACGGAGTGGGTGGCGCCGATGCGGGCGCAGGCGAGGATCGCGACGACGGCCTCGGTGATCATGGGGAGGTAGATCGCGACGCGGTCGCCCTTGGTGACGCCGAGTTCGAGCAGGGCGTTGGCGGCGCGGGAGACCTCGTCCTTGAGCTGGGCGTAGGTCAGGGAGCGGCTGTCGCCGGGTTCGCCCTCGAAGTGGAGGGCGACGCGGTCGCCGTGGCCGGCTTCGACGTGGCGGTCGACGCAGTTGTAGGCGACGTTCAGGGTGCCGTCGGCGAACCATGTGGCGAACGGGGGGTTGGACCAGTCGAGGGTCTCGGTGGGCTCGGTGGCCCAGGTGAGGCGGCGGGCCTGCTCGGCCCAGAAGGCCAGGCGGTCCTCGGAGGCCTGCGCGTACGCGGCCGCGGTGACGTTGGCGGCTGCGGCGAGCTCCGCCGGCGGAGCGAAACGCCGCTCCTCCTTGAGCAGGTTGGCCAGGCTCTCGTTGCTCAACACGCACTCCTCATCGAGTCATGATCGGGGACATTCCCGTGCGTGGGGATTGTCCCGTGTGTCCCAGCGCACAGCTCACCAGGCGAAGCGCCCGGTTGACAAGAGGCTCCCGTGAATTGGTGTAGACCTTTGACCGAGAGAGGGGCTGTGTGCGCGGCCGGGCCTCCGTGCGCGGCCGGTTCGGACGGGGTCGGCCGTGTGTGGCCGAATCGGCGGCCGGGCGTGTGCCGCCCGGGTCCGAGCCGCGGTGTGCCGGGCCGGTGTGCCGTGTCGGGCGTGTTTGGCGTGCCGGGCGGGGGCGGCGGCGGGGGCGGCGTGCCGGGCGTCCGGGTGCTGGACGGGCCGGACGGCGCCGGGCGGGCCCGCGCTCCGCGCTCCCGGGCGGGGTGCGGGGGCGCGGGCCCGGCGGGGTCAGGCCGCCAACTGCGGCTGCTCCCCGGCGATCTCACCCGTGCGGGTCGGCGCCGCCGCCTCGACCGGGCTGAAGCTGCCGGTCGCGCGGTCGAGGACGTACGCCTGCGCCGTGGCGAAGTCGAAGTACATCCCGACCAGCCGCAGGCTGCCCTCGGCGACCCGGCGCTCCACGGCGGGGTTCGCCAGCAGTTGGTCCAGTTGCTGCACCACGTTGGTGATGCACAGTTGCTCGGCGAGGTCGGCCACGGGCCGTGTCGTGAATTCCGCCGGGGCCCGGCGCAGCCGGTCCAGGGACCCGCGCCCGTTGCGCAGCCAGCGGGTCAGCGCGGTCGGCGGCCCGGGTTGTTCGTGTACGCCGTCCAGCAGGGCCTTCATCGCACCGCAGCCCGAGTGCCCGCAGACCGTGATCGAGCGGACCTCCAGCACCTCGACGGCGTACTGCACGGCGGCCGCCACCGAGTCGTCGGCCGCGCCGGGCTCGAAGGGGGCGGGGGCGAGGTTGCCGACGTTGCGGACCGTGAAGAGGTCCCCCGGCCCGCTGTTGGTGATCATGCTGGTGACCATGCGGGAGTCGGCGCAGGTGAGGAAGAGCTGCGAGGGCGTCTGCCCCTCCCTGGCGAGGCGGGCGAGCTCCGAGCGGACCAGGGGGGCGGTGTGCAACTGGAAGCCGCGGACGCCGTCCAGCAGTCGGCCGTGCGCGTCCTCCTGCTGGTCGATGCAGTGGTGGCCCACCCATGGCGTCCAGGCCCGGCAGCGGTGCGGCCCGGGCGAGCTCCCGGCGCGGACCGTGCCGTCCGGATCCAGGACGCCGTCCTCCTGGCGGTCGGTCACCATGGACACGTGGCCGCCGGCGGCCTGATGGGACGTCCGCCAGCTGTGCAGGGTCTCGTACGCGGCGTGGTCGAGGAAGGAGCCGTCGTGGACCACCGCGGCCCGGGCCCCGGTGGGGATGCCGGCCAGTGCGCGGCTGAGTCGGGGTACGGCGGCGAAGGTCAGCGGGCCGTACATGCGGACGGTGAACGAGCCGTCGGAGTCGGCGAGGACGTCCACGTGGGCGCGGGTGAGCCGGTAGAGGGCGAGCAGGACGGCCGTGACGGCCCCGAAGGCCACACCGGCGAGCACGCCCTGCAGCACCACGCCGAGCACGGTGGCCAGGTAGACCGGGAACTCGCGGTGCCGGTGGACGTTGCGGATGTGCGCGAAGCTCACCATCTGCAGGCCGACCACCAGGACCAGCGCGGCCAGGGCGGCCAGCGGGATCCGGCGCAGCCCACCGGTGAGCGCCAGCGCGGCGACCAGCACCCAGGCGCCGTGCAGGACGGAGGACCACCGGCTCGCGGCCCCGGCGCGGATGTTCGCGGTGCTGCGCACGGCGCCCCCGGCGATCGGCAGCCCGCCGATCAGGCCGCTGACCATGTTGGCGATGCCCTGCCCGCGCAGTTCGCGGTCGAGGTCCCCGGTGCGGCGGGACATCCGGTCGACGGCGACGGCGGAGAGCAGTGATTCGACGCCGGCCACGGCGGTGACGGTCAGCACGGCGGCGACGACTCCGGCGATGGGGCCGTCCGGCAGGGCGGGGGCGAGGTCGTGCGGTTCCCAGGCGGGCAGTTCGACGCGGGCGAGCTGCAGACCGAGCAGGAGGGCGAGCAGGGTGGCGGCGGCGATCGCGGCCAGCGGCCCGGGCAGGCGGGCCAGCTTGGCGCCGAACGTCCCGGCCCGGCCCGGGAGTCGGCCCAGGCGCGGCCAGCCGAGCAGTACGGCGGCGGTGAGGCCGCCGACGACCAGGGCGGGAGGGTGCGGGCCCGCCAGTTGGCCGGGCAGGGCGAGCAGGTTGGCGAGCGCGGAGCTCTGCGGGGAGCCGCCCAGGACGACGTGCAGCTGGGCGATGGCGATGGTGAGCCCGATGCCGGCCAGCATGCCGTGCACGATGGCGGGGGAGACGGCGAGGGCGGTGCGGGCCACCCGGCGGACTCCGAGCAGGAGTTGCAGCAGGCCGGCGGCGAGGGTGATGGCGCAGGTGGCCTGCCAGCCGTACTGGGTGATCAGCCCGGCGGTGATCACGGTGAGTGCGGCGGAGGGGCCGCTGACCTGGAGGGGGGTGCCGCCGAGGAGTCCGACCACGATGCCGCCGACGGCCGCGGCGATCAGGCCTGCGGTGAGCGGGGCCCCGGTGGCCAGGGCGATGCCGAGGGAGAACGGCACGGCGATCAGGAAGACCACCAGGGAGGCGGAGAGGTCCTTGGCCGGATGGAAGCCGGAGCGGGGTCGCGGCCGCTTGCCCGGCGGCGCGTGGTCGTTGGTGTCGGAGGCGATGGGGGCGGTGGAGATGTCGAGGGTCATGGGTCTTCCCGTCTGTCCGGGGAACGAACGCAGTCAGTCCGGCTGTGATGTCCGACGTGGCGTCTGGCGCGACGTCCGGGGTGACACCCGGGATTCGGGCCCGGCGAGTCGGATCGGCTGTCGTGGGTCGCGACGGTGTGGCGGGATGGCGTGGCAGCGGCGGGAGTGCGGGGTGTTCACCGGCCGGGCCGTGGACCATCAGGGGTTGTTCGAGCGGAGCATCAAGACTCGGTAAACCGAGAGTAATGAAAGCTTTGCACAGCGTCATGCCCGGCGCCGGGTCGAAAGGGTTCGATTCACCCCATTGGGTGGTGTCCGAACGGGTGGGAATCTGCTGGTGGGGCGGGTGGTTGGCATCCTGGATGCGGGCAGTTGGCCCCCGGATACGGGAAACGGGCCGTGGTCCCCCGGTGCTGGGGGTCCACGGCCCGTTCGAAGCCGGCGGGGCCGGCTCAGGCGTGCGCGCCCGCCGTGGCGGGGTGGCCGGCGCCGAGCACGAACTCCTCGTCCACCTGGCCGGACAGGTCGATGCCGACCTTGGCGTTGGCCCAGCTCTCGGCGTTGCGGAGGTGGAAGAGCACGGCCTGCTCGGTGTAGCGGCGAGCGTCCCGCCGGTCGTACGCCGCGTCGGCCTCCGCCCTGAGCTGCTCCAGCACGGCGCGGTTGGCGGGCTCCAGGGTGCGCAGGGCGGGCTCGGCGCCCTGCTCCAGGCGGCGCACCCAGTCGGACTGGCCGAAGGTGGTCAGCAGGTCGTCGCCGACCTCGCGGTGCAGGAACTCCAGGTCGGCCCGGCCCTGGACCTTGTTGCCGACGACCCGCAGCTCCACGCCGAAGTCCCGGGCGTAGTCCTTGTACTGGCGGTACACCGAGACGCCCTTGCGGGTCGGCTCGGCCACCAGGAAGGTCAGGTCGAAGCGGGTGAAGAGGCCGGAGGCGAAGGAGTCGGAGCCGGCGGTCATGTCGGTGACCACGTACTCGTCCCGGCCGTCGACCAGGTGGTTGAGCAGCAGTTCCACCGCGCCGACCTTGGAGTGGTAGCAGGCCACGCCGAGGTCGTCCTCGGTGAAGGCGCCGGTGGCCAGCAGCCGGACGGAGCCCTCGTCGAGGGCGATCGGGCGGGCGCAGGCCGCGTACACCGGGTTCTCCTCGACGATGCGCAGCAGGCGCGAACCGCGGCCGGGCGGCGTCGTCTTGATCATTTCATCGGCCGAGCCGATCAGCGGGTTGCTGCCGCGCAGGTACTCCTTGATCTGCGGCAGGTGGTTGCCGAGCGCCGGAAGCTCGGCGGCCTGGGTGTCGGTCAGGCCGAGTGCGGGGCCCAGGTGTTGGTTGATGTCGGCGTCGACGGCGATGACCGGACGGCCCGCGGCGGCGAGGTGGCGGATGAACAGTGAGGACAGCGTCGTCTTGCCGCTGCCGCCTTTGCCGACGAAGGCGATCTTCATCTGGGACTCCGGCTCTCGATCCTGGGATTTCCAGACTTGGAAATCGTTATCGTCTCCGATAGCAGCCATGCTAGCGGCGGTTTCCGGCTGCTCGCGGCAGGGAAGTGAGGATTGCCTCGAACGGGTGATGCGGGGTTGCTGTTCCGGGAGGCGCCCGGGTCATTACTCTCGGGTAGGTGAGCAATGGAACAGATCCCCTCGCCCCGTTGGCCCAGCTTCCCGGCGTCCCCGACGCGGTGGCCGACGTGCGCAAGTCCGTGGACCGCCTCTACGGCCACCGGGTGATGCGCCGCCGCGCGGCCGAGGTCACCTCCGAGTCGGCGCTGCGCGGAGCCCGCGCCTCGGCCGCCCTCGACGGCGCCGACTGGCCTCTGGAGGAGGTCCGGCGGCGCACCGATTTCGGGGCGGACGCCGAGGCCCGTACGGTCGGGGCCGCGCTGCGGATCTCCGCCGAGGCCGGGCAACTGCTGAGCGTCTGGCGCCACGCGCCGCTCCAGGTGCTGGCACGGCTGCACCTGCTGGCGGTCGGCGACGCGGACCCGTCGGCGGGCCGGCCCCGCCACAGCGGGGAGACGGCGGAACCGCTGTTCCCGCGGGAACTCAGCCCCACCGAGGGCGACGGGCACGACCGCGAGCCCGGTGCGGCCGCACCGGTCGTGGAACTCCAGCCCGCCCCGTCGGCGGACGAGGTCGCGGCCAGGCTCGACCAGCTGGCGGGGCTGCTGGTCGACCGCGCCGAGGGCAAGGGCGTCGGTACGCCCGCCCTGGTGGTGGCCTCCGTGGTGCACGGCGAACTGCTGGCGCTGCGCCCGTTCGCCTCGCACAACGGGCTGGTCGCACGGGCCGCGCAGCGGATCGTCCTGATCGCGGAGGGGCTGGACCCGAAGGCGATCTGCCCGGCCGAGGTCGGCCTGGCGGAGCTGGGCACCGCCGCGTACCGGAAGGCGCTGAGCGGCTACCTGGCCGGAACGCCGGAGGGTGTCGGCGAGTGGATCGGGCACTGCGGGCGCGCGCTCTGGCTCGGCGTGCGGGAGAGCACGGCGGTCTGCGAGGCGATGCAGCGCGGCATGGTCTGAGCGGGGGCGCCACGGGGGCGGTGCCGGTTCGCCGGCCCGCCCCGCCGCCGTCGGTTGCTGGGGGCGGTCGACGCCGGATCCGCCGGGGACCCCGGCCGCCGGGAGCCTCATTCCGAAACCGCGGGCCCTGGTCGGTCCGAGGGTGCTGAGAACGCAGAGATGCGGCGGCACCTGATCCTGCTGGGTGCCGCCGCTGGCACAGGTGCCGGGTGACCAAGCATGCACCGGAAGTGCCCATCAGACGGGGATCCTGCCCGTTCGTCTGGTGCGGCGGCCCGACAGCGGGTCGGCTGCATGTGGGTGCTCGGCTATCTGTACGCGCGGTCCGTGGGGCCTGAACTGCGTTGTCGGTTTGACCTCTTCGGTCCTGACCGGGTCTCGCGGGCCGTGCTTCATTTGTATCGCGTTTCGGGCGAAAGCGGAACCCGAAACGAGAAGTCTTTGGCTTTTGCCCGCTCTGTCCGAATCGGTGGCCGGAGCGTCGCGCGGGGGCGGCCGTCGACCGCGGCGGGCGGCCGGGGCAAGGGGTCGCGGCAGCCGGTCGGGGCGCCGGGCGGCGGTCGCGTGAAGCGGCCCGCACCGGCGCCCCGTTCGGGTCGTCGCCACTCAGGCGGTGGGCCGGCGCCGCCTGGCCGCCCACCAGATCACCCCGGCCGTCAGGGCTGCCGTGCCGACCGCCACCGCCGTCAGCACCGAGCCGCTCGGCGCCGAGAACTCGGGCAGCCGCCGGCGCAGCTGCACCGGCCGGTCGAAGACCAGCACCGGCCACTCCCGGGCGACGGCCTCCTTGCGCAGCGCGCGGTCGGGGTTGACGGCCGACGGATGACCCACGGCCTCCAGCAGCGGCAGATCGGTGGACGAGTCGCTGTAGGCGTAGCACTCGGAGAGGTCGTACCCCTCGGTCTCGGCCAGCTCGCGGATCGCGGCGGCCTTGGTCTCCGCGTAGGCGTAGTACTCGATCTCGCCCGTGTAGCAGCCGTCCTCGACCTGCAGGCGGGTGGCGATCACGTGGTCCGCCCCGAGCAGTGCGCCGATCGGCTCGACGACCTCGGAGCCCGAACTGCTCACGATCACCACGTCGCGGCCGGCCGCGTGGTGCTGCTCGATCAGCGAGGCCGCCTCGTCGTAGATGATCGGGTCGATGAGGTTGTGCAGTGTCTCGGCGACGATCTCGCGCACCTGCTGGACGTTCCAGCCGCGAGTGAGTGCGGAGAGGTACTCCCGCATCTTCTCCATCTGGTCGTGGTCCGCGCCGCCGACCAGGAAGACGAACTGGGCGTAGGCGCTGCGCAGCACGGCCCGACGGTTGATCAGACCGCCCTGGTAGAAGGGCCGGCTGAAGGCCAGGGCGCTCGACTTGGCGATGATGGTCTTGTCGAGGTCGAAGAAGGCGGCCGTGCGGGGCCCGGTGGGGCGCGGCCGGACGGTGGCGGGGGCGGCCGCGGGGGTCGGCGGGGCCGGCTGTGCCGCTGCCGGATTTACGGCCTCCGGCTTTGCGGGCGTCGGCTCTGCGGCGGGCGATCCGGCGCCGGCGGCGGCCTCCGCGTACTCGTCGGCGTTCTCGGTGGTGTCCACGGGAACCGAGGATAGAGGGCGTCCCAAAACGGGCCGCCATTCGGCGTACTCGTGGGCGCGTGGGTTTGTGTTTCTGGCCGCTCGGGTACACCATGGAAGTCACGGATCGTTCGCGACCGTGCTAACCCGGTCCGGCTCCTCCCCCCCGAGTCGGGCTGTGGATAGACGACCCCCGCTCTCCCCCCCGGCGGGGGTCGTCGCACGTCCAGGGCCATTTTCAGGGCTTGAAGGCCGCATGCGGAGGATGCCGCGCGGATGCCCGGTCCGACGTACAGGGGATGATGCCGAGCGAGCCCGCCCTCCACTTTGGTCACCCTGCGTTATGGGTCACTCATAGTTGTGGATGTCCGGATGAGGCTCTTCGGAAGGCCTGCGTGCGGCCCCGGTGATCTCCCCTCGGTGATGCGCCGACTCTTCTCGGTGACGTTGTTTCGTCAATTCTTTGCCCAATAGCCCCCCGGCCGGGTGAACCTTGTTATCCACATCCCCGAGTTATCCACAGGGAATCGGAACGGGGATGACGGAATCCGGATCGCGCTCCACCGTGGTGGTCGGCAGCGGTTGCCGGAACCCTTCCGTGGCCCCTCCCGAGGGGCGATCCGGGTCGGTGCGCCGTGGGCGCCCCCGTGCGGGGCGATCCGGTGACCGCTGTCGACGAACCCAGCGATCCGCGTCCGTCCGCCCACCCGGCGGACCGGCGCCCACCAGGGAGAAGACCGCCATGTCGACACCGATCACCGACCACTCCGCACCCGCCGGCCCGCTCGTCGTCACCGGCGACGCGGCGCTCACCGAGCACCTGCTGCGCCTGTGCGCGGCGGCCGGGACGGAACCGCGGCTGATCCGGGGAGCCCCGCCGCCGCTCGCCCTCTGGGAGGCGGCGCCGATCGTCCTGGTCGGCGACGACCGGGTGGCCGACTGCGCCGGGTTGCCCAGACGCGGGGGAGTGCTGCTGCTGGGGCTCGACCTGGACGACGCCGCGGTGTGGGTCAGGGCCGTCCGGCTCGGTGCCGAGCACGTGCTGTTCCTGCCGGACGCCGAAGCCTGGCTGCTCGACCGCATCGCCGACGCCACGGAGGGCGCCGGAGCGTCCGCGCTGACCGTCGCCGTGCTCGGCGGCCGGGGCGGGGCCGGAGCGTCGACCCTGGCCTGCGCCCTCGCGGTCACCGCCGCGCGAACCGGCCGCCGGACCATGCTCGTCGACGGCGATCCGCTCGGCGGCGGGCTCGACATCCTGCTCGGCGGCGAGAGCGCCCGGGGCCTGCGCTGGCCCGATCTCGTCGGCGCCAGGGGCCGGGTCAGCGGGGCCGAACTGGTCAAGGCGCTGCCCGCCCACCGGAGGCTGACCGCGCTCTCCTGCCTCTCCTGGGACCGCAGCGACACGCTGGCCGTCCCGCCCGAGGCCATGCGCAGCGTGCTGGCCGCCGCCCGGCGCAGGGGCGGGGTCGTGGTCGTCGACCTGCCCCGACACCTCGACGCGGCAGCGGGGCAGGCGCTGGAACAGTCCGACACCGCCCTCCTGGTGGTCCCGGCCGAACTGCGCGCGGTGGCCGCGGCCGACCGGGTGGCAGCCGCCGTCCGCATGCGGCTCGGGGACGTCCGTGCGGTGGTCCGCCCGCCGCGGGCGGCGGGGCCCGTGCCGACGGACATCGCCCGGAGCCTGCAGCTGCCGCTCGCGGGGGAGTTGCTGCCCGAGCCCGGCCTGACCGCCGACACCGAGCGGGGGGTGCCGCCCGGCCTGCGGGACAAGGGGCCGCTTGCCCGCTTCTGCTCGACCTTCCTGAACGAAGTGCTGCCGCCGGTGCCGGCGGTCGGAGGAGGTGTGTACTGATGGTGCGTCTGATGCAGCGCCGCAGGTCCGGTTCCGGCACGGGGCCCGCCGGCTCGACCGCCACGGGGACCGGGCCGGCGCGGAACCCGGCCCCCGCCCGGGGCGCCGCGGCGGGCGGCCCCGACGGCCGCTCCCCGTGGCCGCCGCCCTACGGCCGCACCGCCCGGGAGGAGCAGACGACGGCACTCGTCGACGCCGTACGGCTGCGGCTGGCCGAGTCCGGTGCGGCGCCGACGGCCGGTTCGGTCGCGGCGGCTCTGCGGGCCACCACACCGCCGCTCGGCGGCGGGGACGTCCTCGACACCGTGCGCACGCTGAGCGCCGAGCTGATCGGCGCGGGGCCGCTCGACCGGCTGCTCGCGGCGCCCGATGTCACCGACGTCCTGGTGAACGGCCCCGAGGAGGTGTGGGTCGACCGGGGCGGGGGCCTCCAGCGGGCGAGCGGTGTCGGATTCCCGGACGCCGAGGCCGTCCGGCGGTTGGCCCACCGGCTGGCCACGGCCGCCGGACGCAGACTCGACGACGCCCGCCCCTGGGTGGACGCCCGGCTCCCGGACGGCACCCGGCTCCACGCCGTGCTGCCGCCGATCGCCGCCGGTTGCACCCACATCTCGCTCCGGGTCTGCCGACCCCGCCCCTTCACCCTCGACGAGTTGGTGGCCGGGGGAGCGCTGCCTCCACAGGGCGCCGACCTGCTGGCCGGCATCCTGCGGGCCCGCCTGTCGCTGCTGATCAGCGGTGGGACCGGCACGGGCAAGACCACGCTGCTCGCCGCGCTGCTCGGGCTCGTGGGGCACGGGGAGCGGATCGTCCTCGCCGAGGACTCCGCCGAGCTGCAGCCCGCCCACCCGCACGTCGTCCGGCTGCAGAGCAGGCCGCCGAACCAGGAGGGGCTGGGCGAACTCACCCTGCGGGACCTGGTCCGTCAGGCCCTGCGGATGCGACCGGACCGGCTGGTCATCGGCGAGGTGCGCGGCGCCGAGGTCTCCGACCTGCTGGCAGCCCTGAACACCGGGCACGAAGGCGGCTGCGGCACGGTCCACGCGAACCGTGCGGCCGATGTCCCCGTCCGGCTGGAGGCCCTCGGCTCGCTCGCCGGGCTCGACCGGCCCTCCCTGCACAGCCAACTCCGGGCCGCTCTGGACCTGGTGGTGCACCTGGTCCGAGATCCCGGTACCGGCAGGCGTCGGGTCGCCGAGATCCACACCCTGACCGGCGACCGCGACGGGCTGGCCGTGACCACCCCGGCGGTCACCTTCACGCCCGACGGCGGTACGGCGCTGGGCCCGGGCTGGGAGCGGCTCGTACGGCTCTGCGCGGCACGCGGTGTCGGGCTCGCGGAGACCGCGGGCGGCGGTGCCGGGACCGCGGGCCGGCGGACGTGACGGCCGTCGGTGCGGCGGTGGCCGACGCGGGGCCGGCCCTCGGCCCGGTGACCGGCGCGGCGTCCGGGGCGGGTCGAGTCCTCGGTCCGGTGGCCGGTGCCGCAGTGGTGCCACAGGAGGCGTTGGACGGTGCGGAGTTGGGGGCGGTGACGGCGCAGCAGGTGGAGGGGATGTTCGTCGTCCTGCTGCTGCTCCTCCTGGCCGCTGCCCTCGTACTGCTCGAACCATGGAACGGGAAGAGACGGTGAGAAGAGATGGACGACATGGCGATCCGGCAGGCCGAGCTGGTCTGGGTGGCGGCGCTCTGCTGCCTGGCACTGGGCGGTTGGAGCACGGTGCAGCGACGGGCGGGCGTGCGGCGGTACCGACTGCTGGTCGCGGGCGAGCGTGCCGGGCCGGACCCCTGGTGGCCGCCACCTGCCGCCGCTGATCCTGCCGTCGCGGATGCTCGCGTCCGGCGGGGCGCCCGGGGGAAGGGCGATCGTTCCGGGAGCGGTCGGCGGCCGGCCTGGCTGGTCGCGGAACTGCTGCTCCTGCCTGCCGGGTTGGCGCTCGGAGGGGCCGCCGGTTCCCTCGTCCCGCCGGTGCTCGCGGCGCTGGCGGTCCTGCCCCTGCACCGCCACCGGCAGCAGCGCCGGGTGGCTGCGCAGGCCCGGCAGCGGGCCGAGGCGGTGGTGGACCTCTGCACGGGCCTGGCCGCCGAACTCCGCAGCGGAGCGACGCCCGAACAGGCCCTGCACCTGGTCACCGCGCGGATCGGCGAGGACCGCACCGTCCTGGGCAGCCTCGGGGAGGAGCCCGTGGCCCGCCTGGCGGCGGGCCGGTACGGCGCGGACGTCCCCGCGGCCTTCCAGCTCCTCGCCGAACTGCCCGGCGGCCGCGGGGCGACCGCGATCGCGGCCTGCTGGCGGATCTCCGCCGACAGCGGGGCCGCACTGGCGAGGGCCCTGGACCGGGTGGCCGACGCCCTGCGGGCCGAACGGGCACTGGTCGAGGAGATCGAGGGCGAGCTCGCGGCGCCGCGCACCACGATCGCGGTCCTGGCCGTGCTGCCGGTCGCCGGTCTGCTGCTCGGCGGGGCACTGGGGGCACAGCCGTTGGACGTCCTGCTCCACACCCCGGCGGGGCTGCTCCTGCTCGCCGTGGGCGCGGGCCTGGAGGCGGCCGGGCTGTTGTGGACGGGACGCATCGTTCGGGCGGCCTCGCGCGGTGCCCTCGGGCCCGGCGAGTCCGTGGCGCCCGTCTCGGTCAGGCCGTCGGCGCTGTCGGAGCCGTCGGAGCCGTCCGTGCCGGCGCAGGGGGCCGGCGGGCGGCGGTGCGGGATCTCCCGCATCCGGGCCCGGTCCGGGCTGCCCAACGGAGCCCTCCAGCGCCGCCTCCGGCGAGCCGAGGTGCTGTCCCGATGACGGACATTCTCGAAGCCCTGGGCTGGGGAGCCGCCGCGTTCGGTGGCGCGCTGCTGGTGGGGAACCGAACGGCGGCGGTGCGCCGAAGGCGGCGCTGGAGAGCGGCCTGGAAGGAACGAGCGGGGCCGAGGTCCGGCCCCTACCGGCGGGCCCTCGACCGACGCAGCGGTAGGTGCGGCGGGCGGCACCGCGGCGATCGCCACGGTGCGGCGGGCCGCTGGGGGCCGCTGACGGCGGGCCTCGCGGCGGGCGGCTTGATCGCGGTGCTGATCGGTGGCGTCGCTGGACTCGTGGTCGGAGGCCTGATCGGAGCAGCACTCGGCCGGAGCCTGCCGAAGGCCCGTTCTGCGGCGGAGCGCCTGGCCGAGCAGGAGGAGGAACAGCTGGCCCGGCAACTGCCGCTGACCGCCGAACTCCTGGCGGCCTGCCTGGGTTCGTCCGCCTCGCCCTCCGCCGCGGTCGCGGCGGTGGCCCGGAGCGTCGACGCCCCCATGGGCCCCGTGCTGGCGGCCATCTCGGCCGAACTGGCCCTCGGCGCGCCGCCGGAGGTCTGCTGGGCCCGGGTCGGAGAGCAGCACCCGGTCCTGGCGCCGCTGGCCCGCTGTCTGGTCCGGACGAGTCTCAGCGGCGCCCCCGTGGGCGGCCCTCTCACCGACCTCGCGCAAGGACAGCGCGCGGCGGCGACCCGGGCGGCCCACGCCAGGGTCCGGCGGGCGGGCGTCCTGGCGGTGGCCCCCCTGGGCCTCTGCTTCCTGCCGGCGTTCGTGCTGATCGGCGTCGCCCCGGTGGTCCTCGGCCTCACCGATGCCTTCGGCCAACACCTCTGAACCACCATCGACCGGCTTCGCGTGCTCGGGCACCGGGCAGCGCGAAGAACCACTGCAAAGGAGACACACCATGGCCGTAGTCGCTGCCCCCAAGCCCGCAACCGCCCCGCCCCGGCGCCACCTGGTCGGCTTCTGCCGTCGACGCGGACGCTGGGTGGCCGGCCGGATCCGCCGGGCGGCTCGACGGGGAGGCGCGCCGGACGCCGGGATGACCACGGCGGAGTACGCGGTCGGCACGGTCGCGGCCTGCGCCCTGGCCGCCGTGCTCTTCAAGGTGGTGACCAGCGACACCGTGCTCGCGGCCCTCACCGGCGTCCTGGAACGGGCACTCGGTGCGGCCTGACCGCAGGCCCTTGCCGCGGCGGTGGCGGCCCTCGCGCCCCCGCCGCCGCGGTATCGGCGAGGTGAGCACGGCGGAGGCCGGCTACGCCACGGCGGAGACGGCGGTGGCGCTGCCCGCACTGGTGCTGCTCGCCGTTCTGCTGGTGTGGGCCGTGCTGGCGGCCTCCGCACAGATCCGGTGTGTCGACGCGGCGCGGGTGGGTGCCCGCGCGGCGGCGCGCGGCGAGACGGGTGCGGTCGCCCTGGCCGGGGCGGCGGCGCCACCGGGGGCCGTGGTGCATTTGGCGACCGATGCGAGCACCGTACGGGTCACGGTGGAGGCGCCGTGTCCGGGTCCGGGCCGACTGGCCTCGGTGCTCTCCGTACGGCTGGGCGCGGAGGCCGTGGCAGCCCGGGAGGACACGCCGGCCGGGGCAGGGGGTGCCGGGCCATGGCCCTCCTGACGAGGCCGGGACGGGGACCGGAGCCCCGGCAGCGGCGGCTACGTCGGCCGGGGCAGCGGGCCCGGAGTGCGGCGCACCCGGGGAAGCGGCAGCCCGACGGCGGTTCGGCGACGATCTGGCTCCTCGCCGTCGGCCTGCTCGGGTGCGCGGTGTTCGGAGCCACGCTCGCCCTGGGGGCGGTGGTCGCGGCCCGCCACCGGGCGGAGTCGGCCGCCGACCTCGCCGCGCTGGCCGCCGCCGACCGGCTCCTCCTCGACGCGGACGGCGGGTGCGCCCGCGCGGCCGGGATCGCGGGGGCCCACCGGGCTGCCCTGGTGCGGTGCACGGTCGAGCCGGCGGTGGACGCCGTCGAGGTGGTGGTCGAGGTTCCGGTGACGGGCCTTCCCCGCAGCATCCCGGTGCTGCTGGGCCCGGCCCGGGCGAGGGCCCGCGCGGGCCCGGCCAGGGCACCCGGGCCGGCGGAGGAGGAGTGGGCCTCGGATCCGTAGCCCGGGCGGCGCCCACCCCGTCGAGCCGCCGCAGGACCTCGGTGCCGACGAGGAGCTCTTCGGCGGCCCGGCCCTCCCGTCCGGCCGGACCGCCTGCCTGCTGGCTTGCCCGCTCACCTGCTCGGCCGGGTCACTCAGCTCCCCTTCCGGGGCGGGGCCGCCTCCGGTGCCTCTGGCGACCCCTGTGCCTCTGGCGCGGCCTCCTCCTCCTTCGCCGCCGCCTTCGTCCCCGCCGCCGTGGCTGTCGTCTCCGCGCCCGGCACGCCGGCGAGCAGGATGTCCAGGAGCCGGACGGCAGCCTCCTTGTCCAGCGGGTCGTTCCCGTTGCCGCACTTCGGGGACTGCACGCAGGACGGGCAGCCGCGTTCGCACTCGCACGCGGCGATGGCGTCCCGGGTGGCGGTCAGCCACTGGGCGGCCCGGTGGAAGCCGCGTTCGGCGAAGCCGGCGCCGCCGGAGTGGCCGTCGTAGACGAACACGGTCGGCAGCCCGGTGTCCGGGTGCAGCGGCACCGAGACCCCGCCGATGTCCCAGCGGTCGCAGGTGGCGAACAGCGGCAGCAGGCCGATGGAGGCGTGCTCGGCCGCGTGGGCGGCGCCGGGCAACTGGTCGAGCGGGATGTTGGCGTCGAGCAGCTGGTCCTCCGTCACGGACCACCAGACCGCCCGGGTGCGCAGGGTGCGCGGCGGGAGGTCGAGTTTGCTCTCGCCCATGATCTCGCCGGTGGAGATCCGCTTGCGGAGGTAGCCGACGACCTGGTTGACCACCTCCACCGAGCCGAAGCTGAGGCAGCCCTCGCCCCATTCGACGCTGGTGTCGGTACTGAGGACGGAGATGGAGGTGATGTCGCGGGCAGCCGTCGTGTAGGGCGGATCGGCCGGTTCGACCAGGGCCACAGAGTTGTCGAGGTCGAGGTCCTGGACGAGGTAGCTGCGCCCCTGGTGGAGGTGGACGGCGCCGGTGTGGACGGTCGTGTGGGCGGCCGAGGCGTCCACCGTGCCGAGCAGCCGCCCGGTCTCGGCCTCGACGATCTGCACCGGGCTGCCGCCGCTGCCGCGCAGGTCGACGGCGTCGGCCGCCCGTTCGCGACGGGTCCAGTACCAGGCGTCGCCCCGGCGGCGGAGCAGGCCGCGCCGTTCCAGGACGGGCAGCAGCGGGCCGCTGGAGGGGCCGAACAGCGCGAGGTCCTCGTCGGTGAGCGGGAGCTCCGCCGCTGCCGCGCACAGGTGCGGTGCCAGCACGTGCGGGTTGTCGGGGTCGAGCACGGTGGCCTCGACGGGGGTGGCGAACAGCGCCTCCGGGTGGTGCACCAGGTAGGTGTCCAGCGGGTCGTCGCGGGCGATCAGGACGGCGAGGGCGCCCTGCGCCTCGCGTCCGGCACGTCCGGCCTGCTGCCACAGCGACGCCCGGGTGCCGGGGTAGCCGGCCATCAGGACGGCGTCCAGGCCGGAGATGTCGACGCCGAGCTCGAGGGCGGAGGTGGAGGCGAGCCCGAGGAGGCGACCGGTGTGCAGGGCGCGTTCCAGGGCCCGGCGCTCGTCGGCGAGGTACCCGCCGCGGTAGGCCGCCACCCGGTCGGCGAGCGGGCGGCCGAGCTGTTCCTGGGTCTGCAGGGCGACGAGCTCGGCGGCCCGGCGGGAGCGGACGAATACCACCGTGCGGGTCTGGTTCTCGACCAGGTCGGTCAGCAGGTGGGCGGCCTCGGCGGTGGCCGTCCGGCGGACCGGGGCACCCTGCTCGCCGACGTTCTCGGTCAGCGGCGGCTCCCAGAGCCCGAAGACCATCGGGCCGCGCGGCGAGGCGTCGTCGGTGACGGCCTCGGTGGGCAGTCCGGTGAGCCGGCGGGCGGTGGCCGCCGGGTCGGCGGTGGTCGCCGAGGCGAGCAGGAAGACGGGCGAGGAGCCGTAGCGGGCACAGAGGCGGCGCAGCCGGCGCAGCACCTGGGCGACGTGCGAGCCGAACACCCCGCGGTAGCTGTGGCACTCGTCCACGACCACGTAGCGGAGCGTCTTGAGGAAGGAGGCCCAGCGGGCATGGGCGGGCAGGATCCCCCGGTGCAGCATGTCCGGGTTGGTCAGCACGTACGAGGCGTACTGGCGCACCCATTCGCGTTCCTCGGGCGGGGTGTCGCCGTCGTAGAGCGCGGGCCGGACCCGGGGCGGGGCGAGTTCGGCGGCCCGGCGGCGCTGGTCGGCGGCCAGCGCCTTGGTCGGGGCGAGGTAGAGCGCGGTGGCGCCGCGGCCGTTGCGGGCCTCGGTGCCGTCCAGCAGGTCGCTCAGGACGGGGGCGAGGTAGCCCAGCGACTTGCCCGAGGCGGTGCCTGTGGCGATCACCACAGAATGACCGCGTTTGGCCAGGTTCATGGCTTCTGCCTGGTGCGTCCAGGGCTGTTCCACCCCGAGCTCCCGGGCCGCCGCCACGATCTCGGGCCGGATGGAATCGGGCCACGGCGAATAACGGGCAGGTCGGGCGGGAAGGTGCTCCGTATGGGTGAGCCGGTCGGACCGCCCCCGGGTGGCGGACAGGGTCGTGAGCAGTGCCTCGGGCAGGCTGTGACGGGGCGGCATGAGGACCCAGTGTGTCACCGGCGTGACGGAGAATCGTTGTAAGCCATCGTGCGGGCATGGTCACAGGTGGTTGAATGTGGCCGTGACGGCCGTACGGCCGGGGTCGCAGCGCTGAGGCTTGCCACGCATCGGCTGAGCGCGCCCGGGCAGGACGGCCGGACGCGACCATGCGGTGGCGGCCACCGGGCCGGGATCGCAATGACGTAGCAAGGCAAGGTGCTGGAGGTTCCGTGGACCTGTCCCTGTCGACCCGTACTGTCGGCGATCGCACGGTCGTCGAGGTTGGCGGTGAGATCGATGTGTACACCGCCCCGAAGCTGCGGGAGCAGCTGGTCGAGCTCGTCAACGACGGCAACTACCACCTGGTTGTCGACATGGAGGGTGTGGACTTCCTCGACTCGACCGGTCTCGGCGTCCTGGTGGGCGGTCTCAAGCGGGTGCGTGCCCACGAGGGTTCGCTGCGCCTGGTCTGCAACCAGGAGCGCATTCTGAAGATCTTCCGGATCACCGGTCTCACCAAGGTCTTCCCCATTCACACTTCGGTGGACGACGCGGTCAACTCGACCGACTGACACACGACCGACTGACGATCAACCGACTGACGACCGACTGACGTCACCGGTCGGCGGGCGGGGCCTTCCGGCCCGCCGGCCGGTGCGTCGTCGCCCCGGTCCGGGGCGCACTGCGCCGTCCGGGCCGAATTCCGGGTCGGTCCCGGGTCGGTCCGCGAGGTGCTGTCGGCTCCCGGGAACTCCCGGGGTCGCTGGTGCGGACCTCCGTTGGTGGAGCAGGCCGCCGAGTCCGTGCGGGTCCGTGGGTCGGTCGCGTCGGTCGTGTCCGCCGGAGCAGCAGTGCCGGGCCTTGGCGTCCGGTCTCATGCGTCCGGGGAGCCGCAGCCCTGTCCGGGCGCGGCGGCCCTGGTCGGAGTACCCCGAGGAGGGGGAGAGATGGCAACCGTCGAACTTCGATTCAGCGCACTTCCCGAGCACGTCCGTACGGCCCGGCTGGTCGCCGCGGCGGTCGCCAGACGGGCCGGGGTCGACGAGTCGGTGCTCGACGAGGTGCGGCTCGCCGTGGGCGAAGCGTGCTCCCGGGCCGTGGGCCTGCACCAGCGCGGTGGCATCACCGGCGCGGTACGGGTGGCGCTCACCGATCAGGAGAAGCGTTTCCTCATCGAGGTCGAGGACGAGGCCGGTCCGGTCGTCGTCCCGTCCTCCGGTTCCGCCGAGGGCGGCGACCCGGAGGAGGACACCCTGGGACTGGCCGTGATCACCGGTCTGGTGGAGGACCTGGAGGTCACCAACGGCTCGGTCGGCGGCCTGATCCGGATGAGCTGGCCCGTCTCGGTCGACGCGCTGGCGGTCTGAGCGCCCACGGGTTCTGCCCAGGGGATCACGTCGCTCGCGCGCCCACCTCTGTAACTGTTCGTGGCCGACGGCCCGATGCGGGTTCCCCGCCGGGTCGTCGGCTTTCGGTTGCCCGGGGCCCAGACCCGCCCAGCCCAGCCCAGCTTCCGGCCCCCAGTCCCAGCCTCGACCTCCAGTCCCAGCCCCGCCCAGCCCTGGTTCCAGCTCCAGCCCCGCCCCGAGCCCCTGCCCCGGTGCCGGCCGCGCCCCCGAGCCACCGGTGTCCGGCGCCGCCGATGGTCCGGGCCGGTTCCGCCCCCGCCCTGGGTTGACAAACTGTTGAAGGCGGGGGTTCTCTGCTCTCGGCACGACCGGGTCCGAGCGGTCTCAGTACTGCGCGGACCTGATCGCAGAATGGGGAACCCCATGCGGATACGCATCCTGTGGCCCGCCGGGCAGACGACCGCCACGCTCGACGCGACACCCACCACCGCCGCGCTCTGGGCCGCGCTCCCGATCTCCTCGACGGCCAGCACCTGGGGCGAGGAGGTCTACTTCTCGACGCCGGTCAGCGTGCCCAGGGAGGACGGCGCCCGGCAGGTCGTCGAACCCGGCACGGTGGCGTACTGGACGGACGGCGACAGCCTGGCGCTGCCGTACGGGCCGACGCCGATCTCGCGCGACGGCGAGTGCCGGCTGGCCGGCCCGTGCAACGTCCTCGGGGTGCTGGACGGCAGTGCCGAGGTGCTGCGCACGGTCCGGCCCGGTGACCCGATCCGGGTGGAGCGGGCCTGAGCCGCGGGCCGGGCGCGGGTCCGGGCAGGGAACCGGGAGCGGGTTGCGGCCGTGTAGGTTCGCAGTTCGACGACCGAAACCGAAAGGGCTCTTCCCGGTGAACAAGCGACTGCTGGCCGTACCCGCGCTCGGCGCGCTGCTCGCACTCGGCGCCGTCGGCTGCGGCGGCGACGAGGACAACAGCAAGCAGCTGAACGGCTGGGCGGCAAGCGTCTGCAGCGCCGCCAAGGACCCGATCGCGCAGGCCCAGGCGGCCCTCGCGGACACCGGGCAGGTCAGGACCGGCGAGGCGCCCGCCGACCTGAAGAAGCGCCTCTCGGCCGACATAGCGCGCCTCGCCAAGACCAACCAGCAGATCGCCGAGGCCATCGACAAGGCGGGTGCGCCGAAGGTCGCCGACGGCGAGGCCCTCCGCAAGGACACCGTCTCCGAGCTGAACCGGGCGGCCGAGGGCTACCTGGAGGTCCAGAAGAAGCTGGACGGGCTGTCCGGCGACGACCAGTCGAAGTTCGCGGACGGCCTGCGGAGCGTGGCCGACCAGCTGCAGGCGCTCGCCTCGCTTTCCACCCAGGCCCAGGCCAAGCTGCAGCGCGGCGACCTCGGGTCGGCGATGGCCAAGCAGGACGGCTGCAAGCCGAGCACGGCGTCGCCGGCGCCGGGCGGCGGTGCGGCGACCGGCGGGGCCCCGTCCGGGGCGCCGAGTGCGGACGCCGGCGGTGCGAGCCCGTCCACTGGGGCGACCGACGCCGCGGGCTCCCCGGCCGCCACCCCCGCGCCGTCGGGCTCGGCGGACGCCGCGTCCGGCACCCCGTCCTCGCCCGCGCCCAGCGCGAGCTGATCCCGGGGCGGGCTGATCCCGGGGCGGGCCGGTCCCGGGGCGGGCCGGTTCCGGGGCGCGGGCGCACCGTACGGGTGCCGCCCGCGCCCACGGACCGGCACTCCGGCACCGGTCCGCAGCCTCGCAGGCCCGGGAACGGCCCCTGGGCCCGCCACAGCCCGTCACGTCGTACGGCAAACCCACCGGGGCCCGCCGAGCTCCCACCGACGTCCTACCGAGCTCCCACCGACGTTCTACCTGACCCCGCCGACGTCCCACCGAGCCCCCACCGACGTCCTGCCGATGCGCACTGCGTCCCGCCGATGCGTACTGCGGCCCGCCCGGCGGGCCCGGTGGGCGGGCCGGACGGGTGCGGCGCGAGACAATGGCGGGGTGACCAGTAGCCCCGTTCTTGACCCGACCCGCCTCGCCAAGTTCCGCGAGGCGCTGCTCGCCGCGGCGTTCACCGCCGACGGCTGCCTCGACCTGCTCGGGCCCACCGGCTACGCGGCGCTGGCCCGCAGCGAGGCGGTACCGGCGTTGCGGGCGACCCGCGGCGGCAGCCCGCTGGAGACGCTGGTGCGGCTCTTCCTGCTGCAGCAGCCCGTGCCGTACCGGGCGGCCGCCGCCGCGCTGCCCGTCGAGGACTGCCTCGCCGACGGCTGGCTGCGCTCCGACGGCGAGCTGGTGCGCGCCACCGTGGACGTCCGCCCGTACGCCAATGAGGTGGCGGGCCTGCCGAGTTCGGACGCCTGGGTGGTCTCCGACCTGGGCTGCGCGGTCGGCGGTGCCGGCGGCATCGGTTCGGGGGAGACGGCGCACGGCATCGCCCGCAGGGAGCTGGTGCTCGGCGTCGGCGGCGCGTCCACCACGTTGGCCAACATCACCGTGCGCCGGCCCGTCCGGGCCGCCCTGGACCTGGGTTCGGGCTCCGGTGTGCAGGCGCTGCACGCGGCGCGGCACGCCCAGCGGGTGACCGCCACCGACCTCAACCCGCGGGCGCTGCGGTTCACCGAGCTGACCCTCGCGCTGTCCGGCTTCGACAACACGGACACCGCGGCGGGCAGCCTGTTCGAGCCGGTGGGGGAGCGGAAGTTCGACCTGATCGTCTCCAACCCGCCGTTCGTGATCTCGCCGGCCGGCCGCTTCACCTACCGTGACGGCGGCATGGCCGGTGACGACCTCTGCCGCAGCCTGGTCCGCAGCGCCGCCGCCCACTTGGAGCCCGGCGGTCACTGCCAGTTGCTGGCCAACTGGCAGCACGTCAAGGGCGAGGACTGGCACGACCGGCTGGCCGGCTGGGTCGCGGGCACCGGCCTGGACGCCTGGGTCGTCCAGCGCGAGGTCCAGGACGTCGCCCAGTACGCCGAGCTGTGGCTGCGCGACGGCGGCGACCACCGCGGGCCCGGCGGCGACTACCAGGCCCGGTACGGCGAGTGGCTTGACGCCTTCGAGGCGAACGGCGTCGAGGGCATCGGCTTCGGCTGGATCACCCTGCGGGCGAGCGGCGCCGAGCGGCCGACCGTACGGATCGAGGAGTGGCCGCACCCGGTGGAGCAGCCGCTCGGCCCGCACATCGAGGAGTGGTTCGCCCGGCAGGACTTCCTGCGCACCCACGACGACGCGGGGCTGCTCGCGGCCCGGTACGTGCTGGCGGACGAGGTGGTCCAGGAGCAGGTCGGCGCCCCCGGTGCGGAGGACCCGGAGCACGTGATCCTGCGTCACAACCGCGGCATGCGGAGGGCGACCAAGGTGGACACGGTGGGTGCCGGGTTCGTCGGGGTCTGCGACGGGACGCTGTCGGCCGGGGAGATCGTGGACGCCATCGCACAGCTGATCGGGGAGGACCGCGTCGCGCTGCGCGACCGGGTGCCGGAGTCGTTGCGGCTGCTCACCGAGGAGGGGTTCATCGACCCGGTCCGGTCGGAGGGCTGAAGGCCGAGCGCTGAGGTCCAGGAGCGCTGAGGGCCAGGAGCTGAGGGCCAGGAGCTGAGGCCCGCGAGCTGAGGGCCGCGAGCTGAGGGCCGAGCGCTGAGGGCCGGGGTCTGCGAGGCCCCCGGTCCGGCCGGTCGTTGGCCCGGCCGGTTCACCTTCCGGTAGCCCCCGCTTCGTCCGGCCGTTGCCGAGGGGCTGTCCGTCGTTGGTCCGGGACTGTGAGGCTCTGTCCACAGGCTGTGGACAAGGGTGGGGGCTCGCGGGGTGGAGACGACGACGGCAGTGCTGAGCGGCGGCGTGCTCGTTCTCTTCGGCGGCGCACTTCTTCTCTGGTGCGCCGCCGAAGTGCGCCTTCGCCACCGTGTGCGCCGTCGCGGGGTGCCGGTGGTGGCCAGAGTGGTCGCGGAGTCCGACGCGTTCGGCGAACTCGACAGCTCGCCGCTGCTCTCCTTCCCCGTGCTCGCCTCGGTCGGGGGTGCGGGTACGGGCCGGGGCGAGGTGGTGCTCGCCCGTCCGCGCGGGCACACCCCGCTGCGCAGGCCCGTGCGTTTCGCGCCGGGCACCGCGGTGGACGTGGCCTACGATCCGCGCCGGCCGAGCCGCGTCGTACTGGCGGCCGGGGAGACCGGCCGGGCCGCGGTCGCGGACCTCCTGTGGACGGCGCTCGGGGCCGCGTGCCTGGCGGGCGGCTGCTGCCTGCTCGCGGTCGGGCTCTGACCTTCCTGACCTTCCTGGCCTTACGGGCCTTCCGGGCCTTCCTGACCCCCCTGAGCTTCCTGACCCTCCGGACGGAGGGACGCGCCCACCACCCCCGATCACCACCCGCTGACCGGTGGCAGTCGCCCGTTGACGGACAGCGATATCCCGTTGACAGATTTTGAAATCCGTCATTCCATCCCCCTAAACCCGCCGAAGCCCCCCTTCACGCGGCACGAACCTCCATCATCGGGTTACCGTTCGAGTGGCGTCGGTCGGCCTTGCCGGTGAAAAAGAGGGATCCGTCCGTTTGACAAGGGTGGCCGGGGTACGGTCACACTCCGCTGGTGGGGTCGTCGTACAGCGGCGGCCCCCGGGACGGTGGAGGGGTCGGGCGGAGCGCAGCCCGTGCTGCCCGCGCCGACCAGCTCACATAACGACCGGGAGAGAAGAGCGAAGGTGTCCCCGAGCAGCGAGACCGCGCACGGACAGCGACTCGTCATTGTCGAGTCGCCGGCCAAGGCGAAGACGATCAAGGGCTACCTGGGCCCCGGCTACATCGTCGAGGCGAGCGTCGGGCACATCCGGGACCTGCCCAGCACGGCGGCCGAGGTGCCGGACAAGTACACCGGTGAGGTGCGCCGGCTCGGGGTCGACGTCGACCACGACTTCGCCCCGATCTACGTGGTCAACGCGGACAAGAAGTCGCAGGTCAGCAAGCTCAAGTCGCTGCTTGCGGAGTCCGACGAGCTCTTCCTCGCCACCGATGAGGACCGCGAGGGCGAGGCCATCGCGTGGCACCTGCAGCAGGTCCTGAAGCCCAAGGTGCCGGTGCACCGGATGGTGTTCCACGAGATCACCAAGACCGCGATCCAGGAGGCCGTGGCCAACCCGCGCGAGCTGAACCAGCGCCTGGTCGACGCCCAGGAGACCCGCCGCATCCTCGACCGCCTCTACGGCTTCGAGGTCTCGCCGGTGCTGTGGAAGAAGGTCATGCCGAAGCTGTCGGCGGGCCGCGTGCAGTCCGTCGCGACCCGGCTGGTGGTCGAGCGCGAGCGCGAGCGGATGGCGTTCCGCAGTGCCTCGTACTGGGACCTCACCGGTACCTTCGCGACCGGCCGCACCGCCGCGGACGCCGCCAACCCGGAGAGCTTCGGCGCCCGCCTGGTGGCCGTCGACGGCAAGCGGATCGCCACCGGCCGCGACTTCGGTCCGGACGGCAGGCTGAAGGGCGCCAGCACCAGCGCCAACACCCTGCACCTCGACGAGCAGGCCGCCCGCGCGCTGGCCGCCGCCCTGGAGCAGACCTCGTTCGCCGTGCGCAGCGTCGAGTCGAAGCCGTACCGCCGCTCGCCGTACGCGCCGTTCCGCACCACCACGCTGCAGCAGGAGGCCAGCCGCAAGCTGGGCTTCGGCGCCAAGCGGACCATGCAGGTGGCCCAGAAGCTGTACGAGAACGGCTTCATCACCTATATGCGTACCGACTCCACCACGCTCTCGGACACCGCGATCACCGCGGCCCGGGCGCAGGTGACCCAGCTGTACGGTGCCGACTACCTGCCGGACGCGCCGCGCACCTACGCCTCCAAGGTCAAGAACGCGCAGGAGGCGCACGAGGCGGTCCGCCCGTCCGGCGACCGCTTCCGCACCCCGGCCGAGACCGGCCTGTCCGGTGACGACTTCCGGCTGTACGAGCTGATCTGGATGCGGACCGTCGCCTCCCAGATGAAGGACGCGGTCGGGCAGTCCGTGACCGTCAGGGTCGGCGGCCGGGCGGCGGACGGCCGGGACGCCGAGTTCTCGGCCTCCGGCAAGATCATCACCTTCCATGGCTTCCTCAAGGCGTACGTCGAGGGCGCGGACGACCCGAACGCCGAGCTGGACGACCGCGAGCGCCGCCTGCCGCAGGTCTCCGAGGGCGACCCGCTCTCCGCCGAGCAGCTCAACCCCGAGGGCCACTCCACCAAGCCGCCGGCCCGCTACACCGAGGCGTCGCTGGTCAAGGAGCTGGAGGACCGCGAGATCGGCCGCCCCTCCACCTACGCCTCGATCATCGACACCATCATCGGGCGCCGCTACGTCTTCAAGAAGGGGACGGCGCTCGTCCCGTCCTTCCTCTCCTTCGCGGTCGTCAACCTGCTGGAGAAGCACTTCGGCCGACTGGTCGACTACGACTTCACCGCCCGGATGGAGGACGACCTCGACCGGATCGCGGCCGGCGAGGCGCAGTCCGTGCCGTGGCTGAAGCGCTTCTACTTCGGCGAGGGCGACGCCGGCAGCGGCGGCGCCGCCGAGGCCGGCAACGGCGACGGCGACCACCTCGGCGGGCTGAAGGAGCTGGTCACCGACCTCGGCGCGATCGACGCCCGGGAGATCAGCTCGTTCCGGGTCAGCGACGACATCGTGCTCCGGGTCGGCCGCTACGGCCCGTACGTCGAGCGGGTCGGCAAGGAGGGCGAGGAGCCCGGTCAGCGCGCCGACATCCCGGACGAGCTGCCGCCGGACGAGCTCACCCCCGAGCTGGCCGAGGAACTGCTGGCCAAGCCCAGCGGGGACTTCGAGCTGGGCCCGGACCCGGTCAGCGGCAACATGCTGGTCGCCAAGGACGGCCGCTACGGCCCGTACGTGACCGAGATCCTGCCCGAGGGCACGCCCAAGACCGGCAAGAACGCGGTCAAGCCGCGGACCGCCTCGCTGCTGAAGACCATGGCGCTGGACACCGTCACCCTGGCGGACGCGCTCCAGCTGCTGTCGCTGCCGCGCGTGGTCGGCGTCGACCCGGAGGGCGTGGAGATCACCGCGCAGAACGGCCGCTACGGCCCGTACCTCAAGCGCGGCACCGACTCCCGCTCGCTCACCAGCGAGGAGCAGATGTTCACGGTCACCCTGGAGGAGGCCCTGGCCATCTACGCCCAGCCCAAGCAGCGCGGCCGGGCCGCCGCCGCGCCGCCGCTGCGCGAGCTGGGCACCGACCCGGTCAGCGAGCGCCCGGTCGTGGTCAAGGACGGCCGCTTCGGCCCGTACGTGACGGACGGCGAGACCAACGCGACGCTGCGCAAGGACGACGACGTCGCCGCCATCACCCCGGAGCGCGGCTACGAGCTGCTCGCCGAGAAGCGGGCCCGCGGCCCGGTGAAGAAGACGGCGAAGAAGGCCCCGGCCAAGAAGGCGACCGCCAAGAAGACGGCGACCAAGACCGCCGCCAAGAAGACGGCCACCGCCAAGACCGCGGCCAAGAAGACCACCGCGACCAAGGCGGCCGCCAAGACGACGACGGCGAAGAAGGCCGCCGCGAGCAAGAGCGCGACCACCGACGAGGGCTGATCGCCCGTCGGCCGCACCGGGCCCGACCTCCCTCCGGAGGCGGGCCCGGCGCCGTTCGGGGGAGGGGCGGTGCCCGTGCGTCACAACCCTGCAATGACCGGCCCCCGGCGGGCCCGCTCACCCGTTCGCGGCAACCGTCGACCGCTACGCTGACGGTATGACGAGTGAGGAGCAGCCCACCGCCGGCGCCGCCGCGGCGGGCAGAGCCGGTACCCCAGACCTGCCCGAGGTCGCGCCCGCGGGTACCCCGGGCGAGCGGGCCCGCGCCCTGCTGCGGCTGCGCCCGTACCGCAGGCTCTGGACCACCCGGCTGATCGGCGGCGTCGCCGACCGGCTCGGGCTGCTGGTGCTGCTCGCGCTCACCGTGACCGCGGCCGTCGCCGGCCGGCAGTTCGGCGACCTGCCGCGCAGCCTGGCCTTCGCGATCGCCGCGGTGCTCGCCGTCCGGGTGTTCGCCACCGTGCTGTTCGGCGCCGCCCTGCTCGGCCCGGTCCACCGGCTGCTGACCACCCGGCTCGACCGCCGGTGGACGCTGGTCGGCACCGACGCGCTGCGCGCGCTGCTGATCGGCATCGCCCCCTGGTGGATCGTCTGGCTCGGCTCCGGCCCGCGCCCCTCCGGCGCGGCGACCTGCGTGCTGCTGGCCACCGTCTTCGTGACCGGAGCCGCCGAGCGGATCGCGGCGACCGCCACGGCGGCGGCCGTCCCCGGCCTGCTGCCGCCCGCCGACCCGCACGCGCCCGCCGCCGAGCAGCGCCCCTCCGCGGCCCAGCTCGACACCGTGCGCCTGCTGGACCTGCGCACCGGCTGGGCCACCGTGCCGCTCGGCGCCGCCGCGCTGATCGGGCTCACCCTCCTCAACAACGTCCTCGCCGCCCTGGGCCCGGACTGGCTGCGCACCCACCAGACCACCTGCGCCGCGCTCGGTGCGGCGGCCGCCTTCGCGGTCGCGGCCGTCCGCGGCCACCTCCAGCAGCTGCCGGTCGGCCCGGTCACCGCCGTGCCGCACTCCCCGCTGCAGGGCCTGCGCGCCCCCACCGACGCCACCCCCGGCCCGGCCCTGCGCAAGGGCCGCACCGGCTCGGCCCCGTTCTTCACCTTCGCGGTCGCCGCCGGGTACGCCACGATGGCGGGCGTCGCCGCGCTGGCCCTGCTGACCGCCGTCGAGCACAGCTCCGGTCCGATCGGCTACGGCCTGCTGGTGCTCGCCGCCGCCGGGGCGCCCGCGCTGGGCGTCCGCGCCACCCGGGCCACGCTGCCCGCGCTCTCCCGCCGCCGGCTGCTCGCCCTCGCCCTGGTGACCGAGGGCGTGGCGCTGATCCTGGCCGGCCTGGTGCTGGACTTCGTGCTGGTGCTGCTGCTGACCGTGCTGGCCGGCCTGGCCGCCGGGATCGTGATCCAGACCGGCCGCACCCTGCTCGCCCAGGAGGTCGAGGAGGTCCGGCTGCCCAAGGTCACCGAGCACCTGTACGCGGTGCTGCGGGCCGTCGTGGGTACCTCGCTGGTCCTCGTGCCGCTGATCGCCGCCGCGTACGGCGAGGTCGAGTACGGCGCCCAGCAGCCCGGCTCCTTCACCTTCGTCCACGGCGGGGCCGCCCTCGCGGTGGGCACCGCCGGCCTGCTGACCCTCGTCCTCGCCGCCGTGGTGCTGGTGCGGACCGACGACCGGCGCGGCACCGCCCCGTTCGGGCGCGACCTGGTGGACGCGCTGCGCGGCGGCGCCTCCCTCCCGCCGCACCGCACCACCGGCACCGGCTTCTTCATCGCCCTGGAGGGCGGTGACGGCGCCGGCAAGTCCACCCAGGCCCAGGCGCTCGCCGAGTGGATCCGCGGCAAGGGGCATGAGGTCGTGCTCACCCGCGAGCCCGGCGGCAGCCCCGTCGGCCAGCGGCTGCGCGGACTCGTCCTGGACGTCGGCAACACCGGCCTCTCGCACCGCGCCGAGGCACTGATCTACGCGGCCGACCGCGCCGAGCACGTCGAGAACGTCATCCGGCCCGCACTGGCCCGGGGCGCCGTCGTCATCACCGACCGCTACATGGACTCCTCCATCGCCTACCAGGGGGCCGGCCGCGACCTCGCCGCCACCGAGGTCGCCCGGATCTCCCGCTGGGCGACCGGCGGCCTGGTGCCCGACCTGACCGTCGTCCTGGACGTCGACCCGGCCCGGGCGCGGGAGCGGTTCACCGAGGCACTGGACCGGCTGGAGTCCGAGCCGACCGAGTTCCACCAGCGGGTGCGGGCCGGCTTCCTCGCGCTCGCCGCCGCCGACCCGGGCCGCTACCTGGTCGTCGACGGCAGCCAGGTGCCCGGCTCCGTCACCACCGCGATCCGCCACCGGCTGGACCGCGAGCTGCCGCTCTCCGAGCAGGAGAAGGCCGCCCGCGCGGAGCAGGAGCGCCTCGCCCGTGAGGAGGCCGCCCGCCGCGCCGCCGAGGAGGCCCGCAAGAAGGCCGAGGAGGAGGCCGCCGAGCGCAAGCGCCAGGAACTGCTGGAGCAGTTGCGCGCGGAGCAGGCCGAGAAGGAGCGCCTCGCCAAGGAGGAGGCCGAGCGCCTGGCCGAGGAGGCTCGCCGCAAGGCCGCCGAGGCGGCGCGGAAGAAGGCCGAGGAGGACGCCCGCCGGCGTGCCGAGGAGGAGGCCAAGCTGCGCGCCGCCGAGGAGGCCCGGCTCGCGGCCGAGGCCGCCGAGCGCAAGCGGCTCGCCGAGGAGGCCGCCGCCCAGGCCGAACTGCAGCGGCAGCGGGAACTCCAGCGCGAGGAGCAGCGCCGCCGCGCCGAGGAGGCGCTCCAGCGGGCCGAGGAGGCCCGGCTGGCGCAGGCCGCCGCCCTGGCCGCGGCGACCGCGGCCGCCGAGGAGGCGGAGCGTGCTGCGGCGGAGCGGGCTGCTGCGGAACGTGCGGCGGCGGAGCGGATTGCCGCCGAACGGGCCGCCGCCGAACGGGCCGCCGCGGAACGTGCCGCTGCGGAGCGGGTCGCTGCCGAACGTGCGGCGGCGGAGCGGGCCGAGGCCCGGCGTGCGGCGGACGCGCGGGCGGCTGCGGCCCCGGCGGCGTCCCCCGTTCCGGACAATGAGGTGACCACCGAGCTGCGGCTGGTGAAGGGCCCCGACGAGCCCACCGAGGAGATCTCCGAGCGGGACCGCCGGGCCGCCGTCCGGGCCGCAGAGCAGGCCGAGGCAGCTGCCCGGGCCGGGGCGGTCGACCACCGGGCCGGGGCGGCGCGGACCGCCGGCGCGGCCGGGGTCGACGAGACCGCGGTCCTGCCGAGGGTGTCGGCGGACGAGACCGCCGTGTTGCCGCGCGTGGCCGAGAACGAGGACCGGACGGCCGTCCTTCCGCGGGTGCCCGCGGAGGCCGAGGAGCGGACCACCGCGCTGCCCCGGGTCCGGCCGGACGCACAGCCGCCGGCCGACCGGGCGCCTGCGGACCGGGCGTCCGCCGACCGGGTGCCGCCTGCGCTGTGGCGGGAGGACGCTCCGCGTGCCGACCGGAGCGAGCCGGTCGACGGCACCCGCGAGCTGCCGGTGGTCGAGGAGGAGCCGGCCGCCGAGCCGCGCCCCCGGCCCTCCTGGGCCGAGGAGACGCCGATGGACGACCTGCCGAGCCTGACCGACACCCTCCTGGGCTCCCACGACGAGTGGTCCCGCTGGGAGCAGGTCGGCCCGAGCCAGGCCGCCCCCCAGGACCCGCGCGCCCCGTACGCCGACCCGCGCGACCCGCGGGCCGACGGCGGCGCCGCGGGCGGACCGGGTGCGACCGGCGACGAGGGCAAGGGCGGCAAGGGCAAGGGCCGCCGCTGGCGCCGGGGCTGAGCCCGGACGTCCGAGACACCACGGGCGGTGCCGTACGGGGGAGACCCCGGCGGCACCGCCCGTCGCCGTCCCGGCGGGTGCGCCGACGGCAGGGCGGACCGGGTGTCGCAGCGGCCACGTATGCTCGACCGCGGGGCTGCGGCGCCGTCGGTGCGGTGTGCGGTAGGGCAGCGCCGGGATCACCCGCACCGGGCTACGCGGGCTACGCGGGCTACGCGGGCTACGCACCGACGCCGGGACACGCACCGGGGCACGTACTGAGACACGCCCGACCGAACACGTCGGGCCGAGCCGGGGAGCAGGAGAGCAGTGGCCGTCTGGGACGACCTGGTGGGCCAGGAGCGGGTGGTCGAGCAGCTGACCGCGGCGGCCAGGGCGGCCGGGGCGACGGCCGCCGCCGGCCGCGGAGCCGCACCCGAGCCGGGCGGGAACGCCTCGCTGATGACGCACGCCTGGCTGTTCACCGGCCCGCCCGGGGCCGGGCAGGTCACCGCCGCCCGCGCCTTCGCCGCGGCCCTCCAGTGCACCAGCCCGGACCTCGCCCTCGGCGGCACCCCCGGCTGCGGCTTCTGCGACGGCTGCCACACCGTGATGGCGGGCAGCCACGCGGACGTGAAGTACGTGCGCACCGACGGCCTGTCGATCGGCGTCGGCGACATGCGCGACCTGGTGCTGCGCGCCTCCAGCTACCCGACCGGCGGGCGCTGGTCGGTCATCCTGGTCGACGCCGCCCACCGGCTCACCGAGGCCGCCGCCAACGCCCTGCTCAAGGGCGTCGAGGAGCCCTCCCCGCGGACGGTCTGGCTGCTCTGCGCGCCCTCCGTGCAGGACGTGCTGCCGACCATCCGCTCGCGCTGCCGCCTGCTGGTGCTGCGCACCCCCGCCGCCGAGGCGGTCGCCGACATGCTGGTCCGGCGGGACGGCGTCGACCCGGGCGCCGCCCGGTTGGCGGCGCTCGCCGGGCAGGGCGACGTCGAGCGGTCCCGCCGGCTGGCCGTCGACGAGCAGGCCAGGACCCGCCGCGCCGAGGTGCTGCGGATCCCGCTGGAGGTCGGCGACATCGGCGGCTGCCTGGCCGCCGCCCAGCGCCTGGTCGACACCGCCAAGGCCGACGCCGAGGCGCTCGCCGAGACCCAGGACGCCAAGGAGACCGACGACCTGAAGGCCGCGTACGGCGCGTCGGAGGGCAGCAAGGCCCCGCGCGGCATGGCCGGGGCGGTCAAGGAACTGGAGAAGCGGCAGAAGAGCCGGGCCACCCGGACCCGCCGCGAGACCCTCGGGGTCGCGCTGCTCGACCTGCTCGGCTTCTACCGCGACGTGCTCGCCCTGCAACTCGGCTCGACCGGCGCGCTCGCCAACGAGGACCAGCGCCAGGCCCTCGACCGGGTCGCCCAGGCCGGGCCGCCGGAGGGCACGCTGCGCCGGATCGAGGCGGTGCTGGCCTGCCGGCAGGCACTGGACCGCAACGTCGACCCGCTGCTGGCGGTCGAGGCGATGACGGTGGCGCTCCGGGCGGGCTGAGTCCGGGCGGGCTGAGCGGCCACTCCGGGACGGCGCGGGTGCGCGGGTGCGTCAGTGGATGCCCGAGCCCGTCGGCCCGCTCCGCGGCCCCAGGCCCGTCGGCGGGCGTGCGGGCGATGCGACGCGCCCGGCGCCCGTACCGCTTCCCGCCCCACCCCACCGTCCCTCCTTCGAGTGAACGGGCCGTACGCGCCGAGCACACCCGCGTGTGACGGCGCGGTCGTCTTGCACGCTGGGCAGGCCCTCTGGACCGGCCCGCCGGACCCGCCCCCGGACCCGGCCCCGCCGCCGGTCGACACCCCGGGGCCGTGGACCGCCGGGCCGACCCGGTCTCCGGCCCGGTACCCCGGCCCTCCTCCGAGGTGGTGCGTCCCATGCTCCGTTCGCTCCTCGCCCTTCCCTTGATGGCAGCCGCCGCCGGCGGTGTCTGGCTGGCGCGCGGCGCCCTGCTGCGCTGGCGCGACCTGCGGGCCGCCGAGACCTACGAGCTGACCGGCGACCAGCGGCCGATGCTGCTGCGTGCGGCCGGTGCGATGGCGTGCGGGGTCGCCGTCACCGTGCTCACCGTGCTGACGGCCTTCGGGGCGTTCGGGACGCTCGCCGGTAGCGGGCGCGACCGCTCCGCCGAGGCCGCCGCCCGGGCCGCCGCCGAGGAGGCGGGCGCCGCCTCCGGCGCGTGGCAGGCCGCCCCGCCGACCGACACCCCGGCCGCCGCGAACGCCGTGCCCGCGGCCGCGGCCCCCGCCCCGGCCGCCCCCGTGGTCAGCCGCTTCGACAGCGTCGGCCACCCCGGCGGCGGCGAGCTGCTGCAGTCCGCTGTCCCGGGCCCGGACGGGCACCCGCGCAACCTGCGGGTCTGGCTGCCCGCCCAGTACGCCAAGGACCAGAACGCCCGCTTCCCGGTGATCGTGATGCACGCCGCCACCCCGCGGAAGACCGCCGACACCGAGGTCCCGGACGTCTTCGAGGGCCTGGCCTCGGCCGTCCAGACCGGCAAGGCCAAGCCGTTCATCCTGGTCGCCCCCGAGGCGCCGTCCGGCACCGCCCACCCGTGCGAGCTGCTCGCCGCAGCCCCGCAGGCCGTCGCCGACGACGCGGCGCTGCGCACCACGGTCGCGGCCACCTTCCGGACGCTGCCGCCCGGCCCGGCCTCGTGGGCCGTCCTCGGAGTGGAGAGCGGCGCGCCGTGCGCGGTGGCCGCCGGCCTCGGCCGTCCGGACCTGTACGGCGCCGCCGCCGCGGTCTCCGGCCGGTACGACGCGCCGGCCCTGGCCAGGACCGGCGCCGACGCGCCCGCCCCGGGTGCCCAGCCCGGCGCCGCCACCGCCGTGCCGCGGCTGCTGCTCGCCGCGGCCAAGGCGGACTCCGCCGGGATCGACGCGGCCCGCAAGCTGCAGACGGCACTGCGCGGCGGCACCGGACCGGTGGCCCGGGCCGACGTGCGGATCTCCGACAACGTGCAGGACTTCGCGCCGGACCGCGAGCGGCTGCGGCTGGTCCGGCAGGCCGTCCAGTACCTGGGCGACACGCTGACGAAGGCGTCCTGAGCAGCCCCGTCACCGGGGACTACGCTTTCCCGGTACCCCGGACGGGCCGGGCAGGCGCCCCGGCGGGCGTCCGGGCCCGGCACCGGGCAGGTCGGGGGATCGATCCGAGGGGGACGAGGAGATGCGCGACCGCAGCGGCACGTACGGCGGTGATCGCGGTGACTGCGGTGACTGCGGTGACCGTGGCGACTTCCGGGGCCGTGGTGACCTCCGGGACCGCGGTCGCCCGGGCCGTCGCGGCTCCCGGCGCCGGGGTCCGGCGGCGGTGGCCGCGGCGGTGGCCGCCGGGCTGGTGCTCGGCGGTTGCACCTCCGGCGGCGGCCCCGGACCGTCGGCGGGTGCGTCCTCCTCCGCCGACCTGACCGCCGGTACCACCGGCGCCCCCTCGGCCGCCGCCGCCGGCGCGCCCACCGCATCCGCCACGGCCACCCCGCTGGAGCCGCTGCCCGCCGCGACTCCCGCCGCGCTGGCGCCCTACTACACGCAGAAGCTCAGCTGGCAGCCCTGCGACGGCACCTTCGAGTGCACCACCTTCAAGGTGCCGCTGAACTACGACCGGCCCGCCGACGGCGACCTCACGCTGACCGCGGTCCGCAGCCCGGCCCGCGGCGGCGGCTCCACCGGTCGGCTCGGCTCGCTGCTGCTCAACCCGGGCGGCCCCGGCGGCTCGGCGGTCGACTACGTCGAGGCCGTCGCCGGCACCTACGACAGCGGGGTGCACGCCGCGTACGACCTGGTCGGCCTCGACCCGCGCGGGGTCGGCCGCAGCGCCCCGGTGACCTGCCTGAACGGCGAGCGGATGGACGCCTACACGACCACCGACATCACCCCGGACGACCAGGCGGAGGTCGACGCCCTGGTCGCGGCGGACAAGGAGTTCGCGGCCGGCTGCCAGGGCAGTGCGGGCGCCCGGCTCGGCCACCTGTCGACGGTCGAGGCCGCCCGCGACATGGACGTGCTGCGCGAACTGCTCGGCGACCCCAAGCTCAGCTACCTCGGCAAGTCGTACGGCACCTTCCTCGGCGCCACCTACGCCGGGCTCTTCCCCTCCCGGGTCGGCCGGATGGTGCTGGACGGCGCGATGGACCCGTCCCTGGACTCGGTCAGCGGCAACCGCACCCAGGCCGGCGGCTTCGAGACCGCCTGGGCCGCGTTCGCCGCGGACTGCGTGGCGCGCAAGGACTGCCCGCTCGGCGGCGACGAACAGGCCGCGGGAGAGGCGCTGGGCGAGCTCCTGCGGTCGATCGACGCCGCGCCGCTGCCCACCACCGACGCCGGCCGCAGGCTCACCGAGGCGCAGGCCACCACCGGCGTGATCCAGGCGATGTACGCCGAGTTCCTCTGGCCCCGGCTGCGCACCGCGCTCGCCGACGCCCGGGCCGGCGACGGCACCGGGCTGCTGAAGCTCTCCGACTCGTACTACGACCGCAGCCCGGACGGCACCTACCCCAACCTGATGTTCGCCAACATGGCGGTGAACTGCCTCGACCTGCCCGCGCCCTTCGCCGACCCGGAGGCCGTCCGCCGGGCGCTGCCCGACTTCGAGCGGACCTCGCCGCACTTCGGGAAGAACATGGCCTGGATGGCGCTGGCCTGCGGCTACTGGCCCACCCCCGCCACCGGCGCCCCGCACACGATCCGGGCGGCCGGCGCCGCACCGATCGTGGTCATCGGCACTACCCGCGACCCGGCCACCCCCTACGCCTGGGCGCAGGCGCTGGCCGACCAACTGGAGTCCGGCCGCCTGCTGACCTACGACGGCGACGGCCACACCGCATACGGGCGGCGCGACCCCTGCGTGGACACCGCGGTCAACCGCTACCTGCTCGGCGGCGCCGCACCGGAGGACGGCAAGCGCTGCGCCTCGTAGGCGGGGTCCGGGGTCCGGCTGCTTCCGCCGGATAGTTTTCGCTTCAACCGCCGTGCGGTACGACGTTACGATGATGCACCCCCGCACCCCGGGGGTCGCCCCGGCCGCCCGGCCGCGCCCGGGGACGCCCCGGACCGACCCTCACCGGAGTGCCTCGTGCTCGGAGTCAACGACCTGGCGACCTACGTCCTCGGCGCCCTGGTCATCGTCCTGCTGCCCGGCCCCAACTCGATCTACGTGCTGTCGGTCGCCGCCCGCAAGGGCGTCCGCACCGGCTACAGCGCGGCGATGGGCGTCTTCGTCGGCGACTTCACCCTGATCAGCCTCACCGCCCTGGGCGCCTCCTCGCTGCTGGAGGCCAACCCCGCCGTCTTCGCGGTGGTGAAGTTCGGCGGCGCCGCCTACCTGCTCTGGATCGGCATCGGCATGCTCCGCGCCGCCCGCGCCCTCTGGCGCGAGCGCCACACCGCCCCCGACGCCGAGGCCGCCACCGAGACCCCCGAAGCCACCGAGCGCCCGTTCCGCCGCGCCCTGCTGATCAGCCTGCTGAACCCCAAGGCCATCCTCTTCCTGCTCTCCTTCTTCACCCAGTTCGTCGACCCCGGCTACGGGCAGCCCGTACTCTCCTTCGCCCTCCTCGGCGGCATCCTGCAGACCTTCAGCCTGCTCTACCTCTCCACCCTGATCTTCGCGGGCACCACGCTCGCCACCGCCTTCCGCCGCCGCAAGCGCCTCTCCGCGGGCCTCACCAGCGGCGTCGCCGCCCTCTTCGCCGGCTTCGCGGCCAAGCTCGCCGTCACCTCCGCCTGACCCCCACCCGCAAACCGGGTACGGATCACCCCGCGAACCTGTGTAGACTGGCCGCCGTTCCCACAGCACGTGGCAACGGCGCCGCCTTAGCTCAGTTGGCCAGAGCAACGCACTCGTAATGCGTAGGTCGCGGGTTCGAATCCCGCAGGCGGCTCAGAGAAGGCCCAGGTCACATATCCCGTGACCTGGGCCTTTTGCTGTTTCGGTGAGTGCGGGCAGGCGTCAGCGACGCGCTACAGGATCGCTTGCGTGAGCAATGCGTGAGCGCGGGCGTCGACGCCTTCTTCGCGGCCTTCTCCGCGTTAGGGCCACCTTGGCGTGACCTCCGCCTCGGAGGATAGAGCCCCTGGGGCGTCCGGGGTGCCCTCCGGCTACTGGCGTGCATCGACCTGGATGACGGCGTGGCGGCCGTTGGTGCGCCAGAGCGTCCCGCTGCTGTCGAGCCGGGCGAGGGTTTCGGTGCCGAGGCCCACGATCACATCGGACTTCAGTGTCCGCAGGGCCGCGACGGGCGTCGGGAAGTGGTCGGCCGTCTCAGCGAAGGGGGTTGTCGGCGGCCAGAGCCGGTCGCCGACCAGACGGCGGTAGTTGAGGTCACCCTTGAGGATCGTCATCGCCGCACCGGTGAACTCGGCCCGGAGGTCGGCAGGCATGTCGTGGAACGGCAGTGGCGCGCAGAAGAACGGGTGCGTGTGGACCACGAGCGTCCCGTTGTTCATCGCCCGCCACAGCCGCCCGCCGACCCCCGCGGCAGCCTGAGAGGGCGCGGAGCGCAGGCGCTCGACCGAGGCGAGGACATCGGCCATTGTCGCGTCCGACACGAAGTACGGCTGCGGCTTCACGTACAGGACGACCTTCACCGCCGGGCCGCCGCACAGGAGGTGGTCGATCAACACGAGGTCCGGCAGCAGCTCCCTGCCGGCGTTGTCCGCGACGACGCAGATCCGCCCGCCCCTTGCGCGTTCCAGCTCTGCCCAGAGCGTCGTGCTGTCGTCGGTGACCAGGTCGGACGCGGCCTGCCCGTCGGACCCCGCGGTGATCTGGAAGCTCAGGTCCGCGCGGTTGCCCCAGAGGGCGGACGACAGCAGCGCCTCTGCCCGACGTGCCTCGGGCAGGTCGTCGAGCTTGCTCAGCGCAGCCAGCTCGTCGTCCACCGCCGGTCCGGCCAGCTCGGCGTTCTTGAACGGCGCGAACGGGTCGACGCCCTGCCACGCGCCGGGCCGGAAGTACCCGATGGCGTCGAGCAACCGGCGATAGAAGTAGCTCTCCGCCCACAGGAACGGCGCCTCGCCCCAGGGCCGGCCCCACAGGCCGGTGCCCCACTCCAGCCACTGCGCTGCGTCCGGCGCGTCGTCGCCCAGCGGCTCCAGGACGCCGGTGGTGCTCTCGACGAGGAGCCGCTCCACCGCCGCCCGCTGGGCGGGGCCGTACGGCAGCGCGTCCAGGACCTGCCGGACGAGCTTCGGGTGACGCTCGTGGAACACGCCCCAGGCGAAGGACCTGGGGACGTTGCTGCGGATCACGGGGGCGGTCGGCACCTGGTTGCTCGTCTCTCTCGTCATGGGCGGTCGGTCGGGAGGCCCAGGGGCTCGATACGACCGTCGCATATCCGACCGCGCCGAGCTCGCCGTGGTGCGCCTCGGCTACGACGGGCTCCTGTCCGGAACAACCTGGAAGCAGGTCAACGGCCGTGCGGGCGCTCCACGAGCTGGTGGACAGAACCCGTACGGCCGTCGCCGTCGAAGTTTGATCAGCGACCGAGGGCGGCATCCAGGTACGCCTGCACCGGCTCGAACAGCCCGTACGGCACGTATTCGGGGATCTCGGTGAGAGCCACCCACGCGAGCGCGTCCAGCTCTCTCGTGTCCGCGACGCAGGCGGTACCACTGACGATCTCGCAAGCCGTGTATGACATCCACCGGCCAGTCTCCGGGTGGACGCGCTCGCCGAGGACCTTGAGGGCAACCACACCGAGCCCCGTCTCCTCCGCAGTCTCGCGGACAGCCGCTTCCTCGGGAGACTCGCCGTCCTCGATCTTGCCTGCCGGAAACTGCCAGGAGAGCCGGCCCTCGCTGACCCGGCGCCGAACCATCAGGACGCGGCCTTCGTGGACCACGATCGCGGCGGCAATCCTTGGGCGCTCGTCCGCAGTCTGTCGCCTCACGTGCGCTCCTTCGAGAGCGGTCAGGATGGGGTATGAGGCACTTTGCCAAGGGGCGGGCACCGATCGGGCGGCCATGCGAGGTAGGCCGCAAAGGTCGTGTGCCTTGTCAGCCGACCGCCGTCCAACCCCATGGCCGTGGACCGTTCACTCCTTGCAGGCAGGCGAGACGGTAGTGGGCCTCCGCTCGGTGGCGGGCTGGATCGGCTGCCGCGTGCTGGAGGGCGAAGCAGGTGACCCGAAGTTCACGGATGTCCCGCAGCACCGGGTAGCCGTCCCAGGCTGTCACGTCGGTGCCGTACGCGTCGCAGAACGCCGCGTACTTGCTGTCCGAAACAGTGCCGAAGGTGCCGTAGCCGACGGCCGTGGCGGTGAGGTCCCATTCGGGAGGTCCCAAAGAGGTCCGCTCGAAGTCGAGCAGGTAGGTGGTGGTGGGCGTGACCGCGACATTGCCGCCCCAGGCGTCGCCGTGGATGACGCTTGCCGGCATTCCCGGCAGGAGGCTGGACCAGGCCGATTCGAGTTCGGCCAAGCGGTCGCGTAGCCACTGCCGCTGCTCGTCATCGAGGGTGGCCGCGCCGTCGATCCGGGCGGCTAGCCGGACGAACGGGTCGAGGTAGCCCAATGGGATGGCTGGGACGGGAAGTTCGTGGAGGCGTCGGAGGAGCGGCGCGATGTCGGCGGCGGTCCCTGGGCGGTGTGGGGGAAGTTCGTGCCAGAAGGTCACCGGGCGGCCGTCCACCTCCAGTGGCTCCTGCAGATGATCGAGCGGCTGTACCGCAGGCACCTCGCAGTCATGCAGCCATCTGGCGACGGCCAGTTCGCGGGCGGCGGCAGCTGCCTGCCCGGGCCGAGCGATGCGCGCCACGATCCGAGACGGCAACCGCCACAGCGCGTTCTCCCCGATCCGTATCGGTTCCGCCCCTGCCGCCGACAGTCCGGCGTCGGCACACGCCTTGAGCAGCAGTGCGTGGGACTCCTCGTTACGACTCACGTTGCCACCGTAGCGACGATCTGTTCCCGCAGGTCCCGGACGTCGGGGAGGTTGCGGTGGCGGTGGGCCACCCGGCCCAGCTCGGCCAGCTCGTGGTTTGCACGCAGCGAGCGGAGGTCGCTCACCTCGGCGAGAGCGGTGTGCCCTTCCGCCAGAGCCTGCTCGGGGTCACTGGCTGCCATCTGGAGCGTGGCCAGTTTGGTGCGGGAGAACGCGCGGGACCGGGCGAAGCCGTCGCCGTGACCGTCCACAGCGGTCTGCAGCCGTTGGAGTGCCTCCTGCGGCGGGTGGCCAGCGAGGGCAAGGTCGAACAGGGCGTGGCCGGTGTCGCCGTGGTGTTGGGCGCTGTCGTAGTACGCCATCCACGGCCCTTCGTTCGCCGTGATGATCGAGGCGAACGAGTCGTCGGAGTTGCCGATCGCGGTCAGGGTCTGCTGGGTTCGGCCCATCTTGGCCAGGGCCCGGGCGCGGGCGTTGTGGAGCATGGACTGTTCGGCGGGGGAGAGCCGGTCGGCGCGGGCAAGGCCGAGTTCCGCAAGCGTGAGGGCGGTGTCGGGGTCGCCGCGCCAGGTGGCCTGGCGAGAACGCAGGTTGTAGGAGATAGCCCGCAGCGGCCAGTTGTCCACTTCCTCGGCACATGAGGTGGCGAAGGCGAAGAGGCGGTGCGCGTCGTCGTGTGCGAAGGCGTCGAAGGCAGAGGCGCCGACCACGGTGGCCAGGCGGCTGGCGGCGGTGAACAGCTCGGCGCGCAGTGGGGCAGGGCAGCGGCTGTTCAGGAGAGCAGCAGCCCAGCGTAGTTGGGCGAGTGCGGTCTCGCGGACGACGCCAGCGCCGCCGTAGAGGTTGTCCCAGCTGCGCAGTGTGGTCGCTGCGGCGTGGACCTGTTCGACGTCTGCAGGTCGGACCACTGTGGGTACGGCGGAGGCTGGGGTGGAGGTCAACAGCTGGGCCAGTGGGCCTGCAGCGAGCGCTGCACTCGTCGCGGCAAGGAAGTTCCGTCGTTCCATGGGGTCGGACTCGTTCCACTCGAGAGCGGGCGGTGGCTCCTCCAGCGTGCCCCCGAGCAGAGCCCCCAGGGGAGCCCTTACTGGCCCAGCGGGCCGTCTGTCCATTTCCCTTGAGCGGTTGTCCATTTCGGACTGAGCCAGCGCCATGCTCCGCGACAGGACCCCGCCGGTGTCCAGGGCAGCGTCTAACGCCTGGGCATGGTGCGGCTTGCAGGGCCGTTCGGCCCGCTCGATCTTGCTGATCAGGTCCCCACTGAGGTGGACAAGCCGCCCGACCTCGTCCTGGCTCAGGCTCCGGAGCTCCCGCCAGTGCCGGAGCTCCGCACCGAACCAGTGGGCCGCGGACCGCGTGGGGTCCAGAGGCTTTGGTGGTCGCGGTATTTGGGCTCCCCGGGCGTCTCTTGTGGACAGCGGGCGCTGTCCGAATGCCGACACTGGCCGGGCGGCCCACCGGCAGGGCTGAATGTCTCCAAGCGTTCAGCACTCATTACACAACGCTACGGGTCTGACGTGCAGGTGTTCGGCGCAACCGCGCCACACCAGCCCACTCTTTGCCGGCCACGAAGGAGAAGCGCCGATGACATTCCCCTCGGACATCCTGAGCGGCGACGCCACGCTCCGACGAGACACGGACGCGGCTGTCGGCCTGCTCTACGTGGAAGAGACGACCAGCAGCGCGACGAGGGCCTCGGGCCTGCTCGCCGTGTGCCCGGGTACGGCCAGTAGGCATGCCCGCAGGGTGCTCGACCGGCGCCAGTCCGAGGGAGGCCAGTGCAGCGACGGCTGCGGTCCCTGGCCGTGCAACACCGTCGTCGACGCGGTCCAGGCCAGCGGCGGTGAGGAGTGAGCGCAACTTCTGTCCTCGCGCGCCGCATCACGCTCATCGGCACCGAGTGCGAGCACGTCCCGTCGGCCCGGGACGCGGTCGTCCGCATCGCCCGCTCCTGGGGGATCGCCGGGGAGGCGCTGGGCGACATCGCTCTGGTCGCGGAGGAGTTGCTCGCCAACGCCGTCGTCCACGCTCCGGGCAGGCTGCTGGTCGGGATCCACCTCTCCCCGGACGGCGACCGGGTCGTCGTCGAGGTCTACGACCCGTCGCGTCGGATGCCGGCCGGGGCCGTGAACTTCGGCAACAGCGAACTGACCAGCGGCAGGGGGATGCTGCTGATCGAGGGCCTGTCCGAGAACTGGGGCGCCGAGCCGACCACCCACGGCAAGAAGGTCTGGGCGGAGCTCGTCGTTCCCACCGTCGCGGTGCCCGAGCGCCTCCGCTCGGCACGCCGGACAGCACTGCTCGCGAGCCTGCTCCGTGCCGGACGCCCCCGACCGCGGACCCACACTCCCGCTCACCACGGCGCCCGCCCGCACCAGCGGTTCTCCCCGAGCCGCGCTCCCCACGCCCACCGACTCCGCCCGTACCGATGCAGGCACACCGGCCGGGCGGTGACGGGGCCGGTCGCCCTTTCCCCCGGGGGCGGCCGGCCCAACCCCAGGTGACCTGCCCGACACAGCCGTATCTGCTCCACCCCAACTCGGCGCTACGGAAGGATGGATGGATGAGCGACTGGGAGTTCGTGAAGGACAGAACCGCCACTCAAGGCGCGGTGTGGAGGTCCACCGACGGCCTGCTCTACAAGCGGACCGGCGGTGAGGATCTGCGGGTTGAGACCGAGTTCCAGCAGCTGGCCGCCGGCCTTGGTTACCCGGTGCCGGAGATCGTCGACAGCGGCTCAGAGAACGAGAGCTACTTCGTCATCGAGCGCGCCATCGGCGACAGCTCGCTTCACGAGGCGGCGCTGGCCGACGCCAGGCAGGACGGTCAGGTCAGCTACCAGGTGATCAGCACGGCGGCGGCCGTCGCATCGAAGCTCCTGCAGGCCCAGGCGAGGCACCCCCTCCCCGCCACGCCGTGGTTCGAGAAGGCGGCCTTCGCGGCAGAGGTGTTCGAGGAGAACCCGGACTTCGACACCCCGTGCGTCCACGAAGCGGTCAAGCACGCCCTCGACCGGCTGGCCCAGCTCCCGATGGTGCACGGACATCTCGACTACGGCCTGCCCAACGTCCTTCAGGCCGGCGTCATCGACTGGCAGCACCACGGACCGGTCCCGCTCGGCTACGACGTCTACCCCGCGCTCGACATCGTGGCCTTCAAGGGCGGAGGCAAGGGCTACAGCATCACCCCGGAACAGCGCGCCGCCTACACCGGCGCACTCGACGAGACCACCGCATCCCTGATCGGGCAGCGGGTGAGCGAGCATCTGGGCGACTTCCTGCTCGTCAAGTGCTTCTTCTTCCTCGCCCTCATGCGGCCCACCGACCCCACACGGCACGACAAGCACATCAAGTGGCAGTACCGCCGCACCCTCTTCACGATGGGACTTGATCAGTATGAGTCGTCCAACACGATCGACACCGGCACCTTCCCCACTCTGGAACGGTTCACCGCTGAACACCGGTAGGCCGGTTCCCACCGTTCGTGACCGCGACTACCTGATGGACCACCACGGAGTCGTCTTCAAGGTCATCGGCGACAGTCACCCCGGCAGCCACTACCTCGGCTACGTCAAGTACCACCCTGACGAGAAGGGCGACCGGCGGCTGTTCGGTCGGACCTACCGGCAGAACAGCGTCGTGTCGAAGTCCTTCGGCATCCTGGCCGGCAGGCCGGAGTGCTACGTCTACTCCGACACCCTCGGCTGCGTCATCACCGGCATCCCGCGCGAGGACGTGGCCGTCCACTACCCCTGCCGCCAGGCCCTCGCCGCCATCCACGAGGACCCCGGCGCGGTCGCCGACAACCCGGCCGGCAAGGACCTCCTGGCGATCGCCGGGTGGATTACCACGAACGGCGCCCAGGGCCTGATCGGCGTCACCGGCTCCTTCCTCGTCGGCTGCTTCAATGAGCGCTCCGACATCGACCTCGTCTGCTACGGACCGGAGGGCTACGAGGCCGCTCGGGAGCTGTTCCAGCAGGCCGACCTGATCCGTCCGTACGACGGAGACGACCTCACCCGGCTGTACATCCGCCGGGCCAAGTACATGGAGGGCAGCTCCTTCGACGCCCTCATCAAGCAGGAACGCCGCAAGCTCCAAGGCCTCACCGCCAATGCCGGCGCGCACATCAACTGCGAACCCATCCGCTCCGACCGCGACAAGACCTTCGCCCGGATCTCCTCCAAGGAGATCGGCGAGATCTCGCTCCTCGCCAAAATCACCGACCACGCCGAGGGCCTCACCACCCCTGCCGTCTACGGGATCAAGGTCAAGACCATCCTCAACTCGACCATCGACGAGGCCGACTCCTTCGCCCGCCGGATCACCCACATGCGCTCGTACCTCGGCGCCTACACCGGCGCGTTCCGATCCGGCGACACCGTGCACCTGGCCGGCAAGCTCGTCCACACCCAGGACGGCGAACACAGCGGCTTCGGCATCGAACTCACCCCCTGGACCGTCAGCGGCTCCTACGTCGCCAACCTCGCCGGATAGGACCCGCACCGTGACCCTGCTCGTCATCCGGCACGCCGAGTCCGTCGAAAACGCCGACAAGTACAACGGCTTCTACCAAGACCCCCGCCCATACAACGGAGCCGCCGCGCACGCCATCTCACGCACCATCGTCGGCCTCACCCCGCGCGGCTTCCGGCAGGCCCAGTGGCTCGCCGAGGTCCTCCCGCAGCTCGCCGGCCCCGAGCCGCACGTCTACACCTCGACCTACCGCAGGGCGATCGACACCGCCGTGATCGCCCTCCCCGCCCTGCCCGACGGGTGGCCCCAGCAGACCGTGCTCCTCGACGAGCAGCACTACGGCGACGCGACCTACATGACCAAGCGCGAGCTGTTCGACAGTTACCCCGAGCTTGCTGAGGAACGCCGCCTGCGCAAGCACGTCTGGACCGCGCCGGGTGGCGGTGAGTCGCTCGCTGAGGGCGTGCTCAACCGGGCCGCCGAGTTCGCTGCCCTCGCCCAGGCCGAACTCCAGGCAGCGCGCACCGTCGTCGCCTTCACCCACCAGACCGCCGCGGTGGCGCTCCGATCCCTGCTCGAATCCTGCACCTTGACCGAGATCCTAGGCGAGGAGCGGAAGGGCAAGATGCCCAACGCCGCGATCCTCCACTACGAACTGCGAGACGCCCGGTTCACCCGGACGGGAACCACCACCACCCCGCCGATCTAGGAGACGCCCGTGCGACACCTGTTCCTCAACGGGCCCGTCCAGAACGGGCCCTTCACCTTCGCCACCCGCCCCGGCAAGGCCGTGGGCATCCGACTCGCCGCCGCCCTCAATGCCATCCTGGGCTTACCCCCCGCACCTCACCTTTGGAACACCGTCACCCTCGCCGGAGACCTCCGCCACCGCCAGGCCGAGGGCCCAGTGATCCCCCGTCGGCCGTTCGAGGCCGGCCTGATTGCCGACAAGTACACGTCCGGACAGTCCCCGGTGGGCGGCATCCTGACCGACACCGACCCGGAGGTCGCCAACCTCGCGCTGGAGATGATCGAGAACAACCTCTGCGCAGGCACCCTCACCATCAGCCGCGAGACCGTCCCCACCTGCCGGGCCTGCGGTCACATGACCGGTACCGGCAGACACCCCTGCAACGCCTGCGGCAGCACCGACACCCAGGACCGCACTGGCCTCCACCTCGTCGCCGAACTCGCGCAGGACCGCCCCGTCCTCGACCGCTCCGACATCCACGCCAGCCACCGCCAGCAGCCCAAGCACCTCCAGAACACCGCCGGCAACGTCGCCCAGCGCCTGATCCTCTCCCGAACCCGCGACCACGGCATCGACCTCTCGCCTCTCGGCCTCAACGGCCTCGTCCTCGACCCGCGCGTCGGCCTCCACGTCACCGTCCTGACCGCAGCCCGAAAGAAGCAGGCGGATGTGGCCGTCATGACCATCACCCAGAACGCGGCCAACCACATCGCCGCCCACGGCCAGCACTTCCGCGAACACGACGGCACCCGTCTCCGATACGCCCTCCACGGACATCTTCCGTACGACCACACTGCCAGCCTGCAGCCGCTGCACAACGCGTACCGCGCCACCCAGGCGCTGAAGGACGGCTTCGAAGCATGGTTCCTCCCGATCTTCTCCATGAGGACCAGGACCGCAACTCGATCAGATCAGCTGCCTGCGCTCTTCAAGCACTACATGCGGGCACACCTGGCCCAACCCGCCGACGTCAACGAAGCCGTCCTCAACGCCGTTCAGCGCTCGGTCTCCGCCGGTGACACCGGCTGGATCACGGACAAGCAGGCGCTGGCCAACGTGATGGTTGCAGTGGGACAGCACCGGTTGCCGCTGCGGAAATCTGACAAGCCGCGCTCGCCCGCGACAACCAGGTGATCGTCGTCGTGGTCAGATCAGGGCGGCTGGGGTCTGTCACGATGCAGTCCCCAGCCGTTAAAGATTCCTAGATCTTCTTCTGAAGAGCAGGAATAGGGTCGCCTTGAAAAGCCTTTACTGCAGCTGCTTGTGATGTCTGTTCCAACGTGCGGAGTGCGCGATTTAGCTGCCCCGTGATGAGATCCATGCTTTTCAGGCTCTCATCGACGCGTCGGACGATCTCCTGTTGCTCCGCGACCGGAGGCAGCAAGAGCTCTGCATCCATGAGTGATCTCTGGTTCAGCTTCCGACGTCCCGTGGACCCCGATGTCAGGGGGATGAAGTCATAGAAGGATAGAAGGATATTGAGTGCCGCAGGTGAAATCTCGTCCGTGGTGCGAAGCACGTGGGCATGGTTATTAACCCAGGAAGGTCCAGAGATCAGGTAGGAAAATGGCTTGGTTCGACCAGTGAATGTTTCGTCCTCCAGACCAAGACGAGGGTCTCATCGAACAATGCTTCATCAATCCAGCCGACTTGCCCATTTGCACCATAATATGGGACAGGCCTAGGACGCTTTGCGCGTTCGATATTGTTTACCGGTTTGCGGAGTCGATCTAGACACTCAGCAATTTCTCTTACGCGAACAAGCTTCCAGCCGAAGGGGATCTCCTCGTCGGGCCCGTCTGTGCTTGCTCGCCTCCAATCCTCTGTGAGACGACCCGTGCACGCAGAGGAGTGCGGAGGGCCCCGACCGGGTCGCCGGTCGGGGCCTTCGTCGTTCTCCGGTCCCCCGTCGTCCGGGCAGGCGGCCGCACCGGGGCCGACCGATGATGGAGGTCCGGGGGCCCGCGACGTTCGAGGGCGGCGTATGGCTGTATGGCATGTCCGGGACTTCACACCGGACGACCTCGAAGCGGTGGTCCGGCTCGACGCGGAGAGCGCCACCACGGACCGCGCCGCCGTCTTCGGCCTCTCCGACGTCGTCGCCGCTTTGCAGGCACGTGATCCGAGCGTCGTCGTGGTTGCCGACGGACGTCTCGTGGGTGCGGCGGTGGGCCGGGTCGACGGGGACCGGGCATGGGTACTGCGTATCGCCCTGCACCCCGGCTGGCGGAACCTGGGCATCGGCACCGCCGTGCTGTCCGCACTGGAGCACCGTCTGCGGGACGCCGGTGCCAGGATCGTCGCAGCGGTGCTGCCCGAGGAGGAGACCGGCGCCACCGCGCTGGTCAACTCCGGATTCCACCCCCACCGCGGGCTGACGTACTTCGAGAAGTCGGAGGTAGTCGGCACCCAGGGCCCGACGGTCCTGGCGATGCTGGGCGCGGTCATGCCCGAAGCCCGCCTCTGGGAGCGGCTCACGGGCATGGCCGACGAGAAGCGGCTCATCGAACGGCGGCTGGTGCTGCCCCTGGCGAACCCCGAGCTGGCGGACGCCCACGGAGTGGAACCGCCCCGCGCGGTCGTGCTGTTCGGCCCGCCGGGCACGGGCAAGAGCACGTTCGCCAAGGCCGTGGCCGGGCGGCTCGGCTGGCCGTTCATCGAGCTCTTCCCCTCCCGGCTCGTGTCCGAGGACGGGCTGGCCACCGGACTCGGCCGCCGTTTCGAGGAGGTGGCGCAGCTCGACCACGTGCTGCTGTTCATCGACGAGGTCGAGGAGGTCGCCGGTACGCGCAGCCTCGCCGCTCCCGCGTCGGTCGGCGTGGTCAACGAACTCCTCAAGTCGATCGTGCGGTTCCGTGACCGCGACGGCCGGCTCCTCGTCTGCGCCACCAACTCGGTGGCCGCCCTGGACCCGGCGTTCCTGCGCCACGGCCGGTTCGACTACGTCCTGCCGGTCGGGCCACCCGACTCCACGGCCCGCGAGGCGCTGTGGGCCGGCTACACGGCGAAGACGGGCACCGCCGCCGACACGGCGGCCCTCGCCGAGGCCAGCGAGGGCTTCACTCCCGCCGACATCAGGCAGGTCGCCATGGCGGTCGCCCAGAGCACCTTCGAGCACACCCTCGACACGGGGGAGCGGACCCAACCGGGCACCCAGGACTATCTGGATGCCATCCACCGCACCCGTCCGACCGTCTCCGAGGAGATGGCCCGGGAGTTCGCCGACCAGGCGGTCCGCTACGGGCGGGTCTGAGCGGCCGCCCTCACCCGTTCCGCCGTGTCCGTCGGGAGGCGCCGGGCGGAATCCTCACCGCCGCGACCATGCCGGGTCCGGGCCGGAGCCGGAGTAACCTGGACATCACCGAAGGCACTTCGCATGCCGGCACCGGATACTGGCGTCGTCTCCGGCGAACGGCAATTCCGGGCCCGACCTTCTGGGCCGGTCCCGGGGACAGGTCCTTGATCATGACCACGATGCTCGATCGTGCGACGACGCCAGCCACCCCGGATTCCACCGCCCGGCTCTCCCTCACGCCCAGCGGCGCGCGGCACGGCCCCTTGGACGGAGCGTGGTGGCCCCGATCGCGTGATCTTCTCCTCGAACTCCCCGCCCTGGCCGCCGAGATCGACGAGCGGTGGGGCCGGATCACCCGGATCACCCTGAACCCCGCGCAGTGGCCCGTCATCCCCCGGCGGATCCCGGTCGCCGGGCACACCGTCCACGCGGGCTGGTTCACCACCGAGCAGGACCAGCACACGATCGCGGTGTTCTCGTACGCCCCGCGTCGGCTGAACCTGTTGGTCGTCCCGCCGGAGACTAATGCAGTCGGTGCCGCCCGGCTGATGGCCGAGGCCGCCAGTCCCGCGAACACCACGCCTGCGAGCGGTCTAGTCGCCGTGGAGACAGGCGTCGGCGCACAGCGGCCGAGGTCCGGTTCCGACTTCCTGCCGTCGGCCGTCGCCCCGTCCAGCGGAGCCGGTGAGGCAGGCAGACGGGCGGATGTCGCCCGCAGTCGGGCCGGCTCCTGGCCGGTACTCGCGTAGTCGGCGGGAACGGGTGCCGCCCGCTACGGGCCGCGGGGCCGAGTGTGTCACTCGCGTGACCATTCGGCCTCGGCCTGGGGCGGGCCATCGGCATCGGCCCCTTCCCAGAGGCGGATCCTGATCGCCCGAGGGCCGGGAGCAGGCCGGGAGAGCGTGCGCACGAACACCTCCCGCAGGTGGTTGGCCGCCCGCTGGGGCGGCCCGTCGTACTCCAGCGGATTCCGCATGGGAGTGCCGTCCTGCCGGGACCAGTGGCCGTCGTCGTCCTGCGTCTCCAGAACCCATCGGTAGTGCTGCATTCCTGGCCTCCCGTGCCGGCGATCCCACCCCTGGGCACGACGGTATTGGCGGGATGGATCAGCCGCGACCGGTGGGACTCCCCGGCGGCTGGGAGCCGATGCCGGTGGCGACGAGGATCTGCCGGGCCGAGTCGGTTCCGCCGGCCTCGATCGCGCGGGCCATCGCGGCCAGGGCCGCTTCCCGGCTCGCGTTCGGAGGGACGACGAGCAGGCTGAAGTGATCGCGGTCACCCCGCGTGACGATCACCGTGTCGTCACCGATCGGGTACCGGTCGATGTGCACCGACCGGCCGTCGACGACGAGCCGGGCCGGCACGTCGTCCCAGGCTTCCGTGTCCAGGCCGACGCTCACCACGGGGCCGAGGTGTTCGGTCAACGCCCGGACCAAACCAGGAAGTTCGGCTTCGACGTCCCGTGAACGCGGCCACCACGCACCGTCGAGCGCACCCTCGCGCGACCGTGTCGTCTCCAGGCGCAGCAGCACCGTCCCCGGCTTCGCAGCCTGCCGGAACCGGTCCGGCAGGAATCCCGGGAGCGCAGCACCGGCTTCGTCCGACATGGCTCGCCACCTGTCCGTGGACGCACGCCGACCCCACCGAGCGAGGGCCGGTCATCGGGAAGCGGCGGCCGGGCCGCCCCGACATCCCCACGGTACTCCGCCTGCACCTCGCCGACCCGGCCGGTCACGAGAGCCTGCGCGGGAGTACCGGCCCTCTCAGCGCCACTCGATCAGGAACAGGGTGGCGTCATCACTCGTGCGACCGCCCCGCTTCTCCTTCAGGACGTGGGAGAGCGCGCGCACCACGGCCCGCACCCCGGTCTGCGAACGCTCGATGCGGTTGACCCAGTCGATGAGCTGGTCCTCCCCGAACTGCTCTCCGCCGGCCTCGCGCTCCTCGACCAGGCCGTCGGTGAAGCACAGGACCCTGTCGCCCTGCCGCAGCACGCGCTCACTGATCACCGGCTGCTCGCCGCCGAACCCGACCGGCAGGGTGGTCGCGCTCTCCAGCCGCTCGACGACGTGGTGGTCGCGGATCAGCAGCGGCTGCGGATGCCCGGCGTTGACCCACTGCAGGTGACCGGTCACGATGTCCAGGCGCATCATCTGCGCGGTGACGAAGTGGTCGGGCCCGAACTGCTCGGCGATGGCCCGGTCCATGAACGCGTAGATCTCCGCCAGCCCGATGTCGGCGCGCCGGGCGTGCCGATACGCGCCGATGGCCACAGTCGCCATGGTCGCGGCGTCCAGCCCGTGGCCCATGGCGTCGATCGTGGCCACGTGCAGGAGTTCGTCGTTGAGCGCATAGTCGAAGCTGTCGCCGGCCACCTGGTAGGCGGGTTCGAGGATGCCCGCCACCGCGACCCGGGGAACGGTCATCGACAGCGGCGGCAGCAGCGACCACTGGATCTCCGCCGCCACGCTCATCGGTTCCAGTCGCCGGGCCTGGAAGATCCGGTCGGTGTAGCCGGTCTTGGTGACCAGCAGATCGGCGACCAGGGCGGCGAGGCGCCGCAGCAGCCGCCGGTCGTCGTCGCCGACGGCTTCCAGCGTGACGGCCAGCACCCCGACCTCGTCGCCGCCGTCCAGCAAGGGCAGGTACACCCGCACGCCGTCGGCCTGCTGCACCTCGACGGGGACACCGCGCAGGAAGGCCGCACCCGCGGGGGAGTCGTCGATCGGCACCGGCTCCCCCGCGGCCAACCCTTGGCCGGGCAGCGGTACCAGCACCAGCTGGCCGTAGTCCTGCAGCAGGAGCGCCGGATCTCGGCCGCCGACCGTCGTCACCGCTTCGGCGACCAACGGACCGATCAGCCGGGGCGGCAGTTCATGGGCCTGATCGAGCAGCGTGCCCAGCAGGTGCTCGCCGAATCCCTCCGGCCGGCCCAGTGGGCCCTCGCCATCGCTGCTCACCGCCGCGTCCTTCCTGCCCCGTGCCATCGGCGCGGGCGCGATCAACCCCGACACCCGGTGTGGTTCGCCGGACCGGTCCTTCCATTACGCCCGACGGCAGCGCGTTGCGCCCCCCGGTCGCGACCTCGGGCCGCCGCGGAGCGCAGCCGGCCTTGGTTGGTGATCTCCCCCGTGCGGGGGAGGCGGGGAATCCCCTCGCGCGAGGGATCCGGTGGGGCGGGGGTGGCGGCCATGCTCGGGGGAGTCAAGGACGGGTGTGCCCCCCGGCAGGTAAGGAACACGACGATGCGTCCCATGGAACGCCTGATGAACACCTCCCCGGTCGGGGCCGGCCGTACGGCGGTCGCCGGTGGCTGAGCAGGTGGGCGGTACGGGTCTCGGGCGGCTGCTCGCGCGGCCGGTCGGTGAGCTGCCGGAGGCGGCCGAGGGGCTGTCGCGGCTCCAGGCGCGGGCGATGGCGTACGGCGAGTCGTTGCAGCGGTTCTTCGCGAGCGTCGATCCGCGGGTGCTGGACGGCCTGCTGGCGCTGGTATCGATCGGGTACTCGTCGTGGTTCGTGGTGCAGGACGGTTCGCCGTGGGGCTGGTGGGTCTACCCGCTGGTGGTCGCGAGCAGCCTGCCGCTGGTGTGGCGGCGGCGGATCCCGTTCAGCAGCTTCGTGCTGTCCGGGGCGGCCGCGCTGGTGATGTCGCTGACGGCGAAGAACGCGCTGCCGGTGATCCCGCTCTACACGGTGGTCGGCGTCTACACGGTGGCCGCGCTGGCCCGGGACTGGCAGCGCTGGCTGGCGCTGTCGACGATGGTCGTGGCGAACGTGCTGCTGACCCGCTCGATCAACGGCATGCTGGTCAACGTCCTGATCACGGTGGGCTCGTTCACCTTCGGCTCGGTGGTCCGCGAGCTGCGCAGCCTCGCCCGGCAGGAGGCCCGGCGGGCGCAGCAGGTGGAGCAGCAGGCGGCCGCCGACGCGGCGCGGGCGGCGTTGGAGGAGCGGGCCCGGATCGCCCGGGACATGCACGACATCCTGGCCCACGCGGTGTCGCTGATGGTGATCCAGGCGGAGGCGGGCCCGGTGGTGGTGCGCAGCGACCCGGACCGGGCGACGGCGGCGTTCGACGCCATCGCCGCGTCGGGGCGGGACGCGATGGCGCAGCTGCGGCGGATGCTCGGGGTGCTGAAGGACGAGGACCAGCAGCCGGAGCGGGCTCCGCAGCCCGGGCTGCAGGGCCTTCCGGAGCTGGTCGACGGGGTCCGGCGGGCAGGTGTGGCGGTGGAGTTGGAGAACGACTACCCGTACCTGAAGCTGCCGGCCGATGTGGACACCGCGGTGTACCGGATCGTCCAGGAGGCGCTGACCAACGTGCTCAAGCACTCCTCGGCGCGCAGTGTCACCGTCCGGCTGGGCCACGAGAACGACGAGCTGGTGCTGCTGGTCGCCGATGACGGCACCGCGGCGCGCCGGCCGCTGAACCGGACGCTGGGTGCCCGCAGCGGGCGCGGGCTGATCGGCATCCGGGAGCGTGCGGCGGCGTGCGGCGGGAGCGCCACCAGCGGGCCGGGCGCCGACGGCCGGGGCTTCACGGTGACCGCGCGGCTGCCGATGAGGTAGCGTCCGGTACGTCGTGAAGGGGGCCGCCGGTGGGGATCAGCGTTGTCGTCGCGGACGACCAGGAACTGGTGCGGGCAGGGTTCAGCATGATCCTGGACGCGCAGCCCGACATCGACGTGGTCGCGGAGGCGTCCAACGGTGCGGAGGCGGTCGAGGCGGTCCGGCGGTTGCAGCCGGACGTGCTGCTGCTGGACGTCCGGATGCCCGTGATGGACGGCCTGGAGGCCGCCCGGCTGGTGTGCGCCGAGAGTGACTGCAAGGTGGTCATGCTGACCACCTTCGACATCGACGACTACGTCTACGACGCGCTGTACGCGGGGGCCAGCGGCTTCCTGCTGAAGGACGTCCGGCGCGACGACCTCACCCATGCGGTGCGGATGGTGGCGGCCGGCGAGGCGCTGCTGGCGCCGTCGATCACCCGGCGGCTGATCGCCGAGTTCACGGTGCGCCGGCCGCGGCAGGGCGAGGCCGGGGCGATTCCGGCGCGGGGCGCGGCCCGGCGGTTGGAGTCGCTGACCGCCCGGGAGCAGGAGATCCTGCAGTTGATCGCCCGCGGGTTGTCGAACAGTGAGATCGCGGGCCGGCTGCAGGTCAGCGACCACACGGTGAAGAGCCATGTGAGCAATCTGCTGGCCAAGTTGGGCCTGCGGGACCGGGTGCACGCGGTCGCCTTCGCATACGAGGCGGGGGCGGTCGTCCCGGGTGAGAGCTGAGCGGTCGGTCGGTACGGGATTGGCCAAGAGAGCTGAGCGGTCGGTCGGTACGGGATTGGCCAAGAGAGCTGAGCGGTCGGTCGGTACGGGATTGGCCAAGAGGGCTTTGCGGTAACGGAGTTGAGTGGCGCCCCTCCCCCGAGCGGGGGAGGGGCGCCACTGCGTTGCGGGGGGCGGGGCGGGCGCCTCACCGGTGGGGTGGCCCGGGTCCCCCGCGCGGGGGAAGCCCGGAAATCCCTCCGTCCGGCGATCCGCCGGGGCGGGCCGGCGGGCGATTCTGTTGTCACTCCCCAGTCCACACATCGATGCCAGGAGCAGACGAATGTCCCGTGCATCCCACCCGCGTTCCCTTCTCGGGGCGTTGGGCAACCTCTCGGTCCGGCGCCCGATCGCGGTGATCATCGGCTGGCTCGTCATCCTGTTGGTCGGTGTCGCGTTCGGCAGCGGCGTGATGGGCCGGATGAGCGGCGGCGCGACCGCCGTCCCGGGCAGCGAGGCCAAGGTCGCCAGCACCAAGATCGACGAGCTCTACAAGCCCGACGACACCATCACCGCGGTGATCACCGGCGTGCCGGCCACCGACGCGGAGCTGAAGAGCCAGGTCACCGCGGCCGTGGCGGACCTCCGGAAGATCAGCGGGGTGGCGAGCGTCGTCGACCCCTACGAGACGCCCAAGGCGACCGCACCGGACGGCCTGGCCGTGGTCGTCCAGGTGAACTTCCCGTACGGGATGGACGGTGACGCCTTCGACACCGCGATCCAGAAGTCCGAGGAGCGGCTGCGGGCCATCAAGGCGCCCGAAGTCCACGTCAGCGGCGGCCCGTTGACGAACGGCGAGATGAACCGGACGGCGACCAACGACGTCACCAACGCGGAGCTGTACTCGCTGCCGGTGGTCGTGCTGCTGCTCGCCCTGGTCTTCAGCGGGATCACCGCGGCGCTGATGCCGCTGGCCGTCGCCTTCTGCGGCATCGCCGGCAGCCTGCTGGTGCTGTACGCCCTCAGCTTCGTGACCGAGGTCAACGCCAACGCCCTGCAGGTCACCACCATGCTCGGCCTGGGCCTGGCGATCGACTACGCGCTGCTGATGGTCAGCCGCTTCCGCGAGGAGCGGGCCCGCGGCGGGGAGGTCCGGGACGCGGTGCTGCGCACCGTGCACCGGGGCGGTCGGACGGTCGCCTTCTCCGCCCTGACCGTCGCGGTCTGCCTGGCCGGCCTGATCGTCTTCAACAGCCCGGCGCTGCGCAGCATCGGCCTGGCCACCGCCGCCGTCGTCATGATCGACATGGCCGCGGCGCTGACCCTGCTGCCGGCCCTGCTCAGCCGCTTCGGCCACCGGGTCGCGGCCAAGGCGCCGAGCCCGAAGGCGGGTTCGGGCTTCGCCAAGGTCGCCCGGATCGCCACCGCCCGTCCGGTCGTCACCACGGTGGCGCTGACCGCCGCGCTGGCCTTCCTGGTGGTGCCGGCGCTCGACATGAAGTCCTCCAGCGGCGACGCCCGTTCGCTGCCGAAGTCCAGTGAGTCCCGCCAGCTGTACGACACCGTCTCCGAGCACTTCCCCTCGGGCACCCAGGCCGACCCGGTGATGGTGCTGGTGCAGGGCAGCGGTCCGCAGTACGACGCCTTCACCGAGAAGATCCGCAAGAACCCGGACGTGCTCTCCTCCAGTGTCAGCCCCTCGCCCGGCGGCGGTTCGCTGGTGCGGCTCACCCCGGCCGGCACCACCGACGGCCCGGCCGCCCTGGAGCTGGTCCGCGACATCCGTGCCGAGCGCGGCGACCTCGACCTGAAGGTGTCCGGCCGGGCCGCGCACGTGGTCGACTACCAGGCGATGCTGTCCTCCGGCCTGCCCTGGGCGGCGCTGATCGTGGTCGGCGGCCTGCTGGTGCTGCTGTTCGCCTTCACCGGCTCGGTGCTGATCCCGATCAAGACCATCCTCACCACGATGCTCAGCCTGGGTGCCTCGCTCGGTGTGGTCACCTGGGTCTTCCAGGACGGCAACGGTGCGGGCCTGTTCGGTGCGGAGGGGCTGGGCGCCCTCAACCTGGTCGCCCCGCCGCTGATCGTCGGTGTCGCCTTCGGCCTCGCGATGGACTACGAGATCTTCATCCTGGCCCGGGTCCGCGAGGCCTGGCTGGAGAACCGCGACCCCCGCGAGGCGGTGGTGGCCGGTCTGCAGCGCACCGGGCGGATCGTCACCTGCGCGGCCGGTCTGATCCTGGTGGTCTTCGCGGCCTTCATGCTCGGCGGCTACTCGCCGGTGCTGCAGATCGGCCTGGGCCTCAGCCTCGCCGTCCTGATCGACTGCACGGTCGTCCGGATGCTGCTGGTGCCGGCCACCATGGCCCTGCTCGGCAAGGCCGCCTGGTGGGCGCCCGCCCCGCTGCGCAAGCTGCACGACCGGTACGGGCTGAAGGAGGCCGACGAGGACGAGGCGGCCGAGGTGGTCCCGCTGAGGGTCCCGGCCTCGCAGCCCGCCTGACCCGGAGCCGCCGGCCGGACCACCCGGCCGGCGCCTCCGAGCCGCGGCCCCGCCGCGGCACCCCCGAGCGGATCGACCCGGTAGGACCGGCCTGAGTCACCGGCCCGGACGGGGAGACCGAGAGCGCGGCCCTGACCCGAACCCCCGCGGGTCGGGGCCGCTTTCTGTACGAATGATCAGATAGATGTGGAGTATAGGGCGCTCGTAGACAGGTGCCGGAGGATCGCGCCGTTACGGGAAACGCTGTGCGACACCGGGCCGTTCGAGGCCCGGGTGGGCGCCGCGGAACCCGTGTTCACGGCATTTCCAGCGGCTACCCATCCATCGAGGAGCACCTGTGGTCCGGCGTCCGCCTCTGCATCACCTCTTCAGTCAGCGCGTTGCCCAGGACGCGGACCTGCCCGCGGTGGTGACCGGTCACGAGGCGCTGACCTACCGCCGGTTGGCCGAGCGGTCCGGGCAACTGGCCCGCCGTCTGCGGGAGTCCGGGACGGTCCGGGGCGATCTGGTCGCCGCCGTCCTGCCGCGCGGGGCCGATCTCGTGGTGGCGGCGCTCGCCGCCTGGCAGGCCGGCGCCGTCCTGGTGCCGCTGGACCCGGCCGAGCCGCGGGCCCGGCTGGAGCGGGCGCTGGAGGCCGCCGGGGCCGGCCGGGTGCTGACCCGCCGGGGCCAGGACCTCCCGCTCGGCGCAACCCTCCGGCTGGACCTGGACGACCCGGCGCACGCGGACGCCGCGGACGAGTCCGCCGCCGAGGAGCCCGCCGGGGACGAGGCCGCGGAAGCCGACGGCCCCGCCCTGCTCGACCTCTCGGACCTGCTCGACCGGGTCGACGGCGCCGGCCTGGTGCTGGGCCACGCCGCGCTGGCCAACCAGGCCGTCTGGAGCGGGCAGCGCTTCGGCCTCACAGCCGCCGACCGGGTGCTGCTCTCCGGTACGGCGACCGGGGCCGCCTGGTGCTGGGCGGTCTTCGCCGCGCTGGCCGCGGGCGGTGCGGTGGTGGTCGCCCCGCAGGGGGCCGAGGACGATCCGGCCGTGCTCGCCGCGGCCGTGGTCGAGCACGCCGTGACGGTGCTCCCGCTGACCGCCGCGCAGTACGGCGGCCCGGCTGCCCGGACGGACTGGAGCGACAGCCCGTCCGTGCGGATCGTGGTCTGCCACGACCCGGCGCTGACCGAAGAAACGCTTCTGCGCCCGACCCTGCCCGCCGGAGCCCAGCTCTGGCACACCTACGGCCTGACCCGGGCCGGCACGGTCGCCTCCGCCCAGGCGGTCGACCCCGCGCAGGAGCACCAGCCGAAGCTGCTGGGCCGCCCGGTCGACCGGGTCCGGCTGCTGGTCCTGGACGAATGGGGCGAGTCCGTCCCGCCCGGCGTGCCCGGCGAACTGCACATCGCCGGCCTCGGCGCCGCCCTCGACGAGCACGGCACCGCCGCCGACAAGCACGCAGCCCTCGACGAGCACGGCAGCGCCCCCGACGAGCACGGCACCGCCGCCCGCCTGCTCGCCGACCCGTACGCGCCCGACGGCGGCCGGATGCTGCGCACCGGCGACCTGGTGCGCTGGCGCAACAACGGCACCCTCGAACACCTCGGCCCGGTCGACGAGGACGCCCCCGGACAGCCCGTCCCCGCCGCCCCCGCACCGCTCGCCCGCCCGCCGTACGTGGCACCGGCCACCGACGCCGAGCGCGCCGTCGCGGCGGCCTGGTCCGAGCTGCTGGAGATCGACCGGATCGGCGCGGACGACAACTTCTTCCAGCTCGGCGGCTACTCGCTGGTCCTCACCCGGCTCGCCGAACTGCTGCACCGGTCCACCGGCCGGCGGGTCCAGCTGGCCGAGCTCTTCACCGCCACCACCGTGCGCGAGCAGGCGGCGCTGGTCTCCCGCGAGGAGGACGCCCTCCCGCCGCTGGTGTCCGTACCGCGCGACGCGCCGCTGCCGCTCTCGGCCGGTCAGCGCCGGCTCTGGTTCCTCGACCGGCTGGAGCCGGGCAGCCCCGAGTGGGTCTCCCCGCTGCTGGTCCGGCTGCCCGGCGAGTACGACGCCGAGACCGTCCGCCGCGGTCTGGCCGCGCTCGCCGCCCGGCACGAGGTGCTGCGCACCCGCTTCGTCACCGTCGACGACGAGCCCGCTCAGGTCGTCGAGGCGGAACTGCCGGTCGAGCTGCGGATCGTCGACTGCACCCGCGAGGAGCTGCCCGAGCACTGCGCCGAGGAGTTCCGGGCCGGCTTCGACCTGGCGGCCGGGCGGGTCTGGCGGGCGCTGCTGGGCCGGGTGGCCGGCGAGGAGCACGTCCTGCTGATCACCCTGCACCACATCGCCTGCGACGGCTGGTCGACGGTGCTGCTGGACCGCGAGCTGCGCGAGCTCTGCGCCGCGCTGCACGACGGCCGCGCTCCGGAGCTGCCCGAACCCGTGCTGCAGTACGCGGACTTCGCCGCCTGGCAGCAGCAGGTCGGGGAGGGCGAGCAGCTGCGCGCCGACCTCGACTACTGGCGCAAGCAGCTCGACGGCCTGCCCGAGCTGGAACTGCCCACCGACCGGGTCCGCCCCGCCGAGCGCGACTCCAGCGGCAGCGTGGTCGCCTTCGCGGTGCCCGCCCCGCTGGCCGGCGCGCTCACCGACCTGGGACGGCAGCACCGGGCCAGCCCGTTCATGACCCTGCTGACCGCCTTCTCCACCCTGGTCGCCCGCTACAGCGGCCAGTGGGACCTGCCGATCGGCACCCCGGTCGCCGGGCGCACCCGCCCGGAGGTCGAGCCGGTCGTCGGCTTCTTCCTCAACTCCCTGGTGCTGCGCTGCGACCTCGACGCCGACCTGCCGTTCACCACCGCGCTGGAGCGGATCCGGGATACCTCCCGGGAGGCCTTCGCGCACCAGGAGCTGCCGTTCGACCGGCTGGTCGACGAGCTGAAGCCGCAGCGCGACCGCTCCCGGACCCCGCTCTACCAGGTGGCCTTCAACTTCCACGACGAGGCGATGAGCGCGGGCCTGCCGCAGCTCGGCGACATCGAGCTGTTCCAGGACGCCCGGCGGATCGCCAAGACCGACCTCACCCTGTACGTCCGCCCGGAGGCCGACGGCAGCTGGGTCGGCGCGCTGGAGTACGCCACCGCGCTGTTCGACCGGGGCACCGTCGAGCGCCTGGCCGGCCACCTGGTGCACCTGCTGGAGTCGGTCGCCGCCGACCCCGGCCGCACCCTCGCGGCCCTCGACGTCCTGCCCGGGGCCGAGCGCGAGCGGCTGCTCGCCGAGTGGAACGACACCGCCTGGAGCAACCCGGCCACCCCGGTGATCGAGCTGATCGAGGCCCGCGCCGCCGAGACGCCGGACGCCGTCGCCCTGGTCGCCGACGGCCTCCGGGTCCCGTACCGGGAGCTGGACGAGCGGGCCAACCGCCTCGCCCACCACCTCAAGGCGCTCGGCGCCGGCCCGGACCGCCTGGTCGGCGTCTGCCTCGACCGCGGCGCGGACCTGGTGACCGCCCTGCTGGCCGCCTGGAAGGCCGACGCCGCGTACGTCCCGCTCGACCCGGCCAACCCGGTCGACCGGATCGCCCACGTGCTCGCCGACAGCGGCGCCGGCATCCTGGTCACCGACTCGGCCCAGGCGCCGGCCGCCGCCGCGGAGGGCTGCACCCAGGTGTGGCTGGACCGCGACCGGGCGGAGATCGCCGCCCGGCCCGCCGACTCCCCGCGCGGACCGGTCGACCCGGAGCAGCTCGCCTACGTCATCTACACCTCGGGCTCCACCGGCCGCCCCAAGGGCGTCATGGTGACCCACCGGGGGCTCGCCAACCACCTCGCCTGGGCCGTCGAGGACCTCCTCGGCGAGGGCCCGGCGGACGGCGGCGCCGGGGCCGCGCTGTTCTCCTCCTTCGCCTTCGACCTGCCCGCGACCAACCTCTTCACCCCGCTGATGGCCGGCCGGACCGCGCACGTCCTGCCCGCCGGCCTCGAACTCACCGGGCTCGGGCGCACCCTCGTCGAGGGCGGCCCGTACGAGTTCCTCAAGCTCACCCCCGGCCACCTGGACCTGCTCGCCCACCAGCTCACCGCCGAGGAGGCGGCCGCCCTGGCCGAGCGGATCGTCGTCGCCGGCGAGGCGCTGCCGGCCGCTCTCGCCAACCACTGGCTCGACCTGCTCGGACCGGGCCGGCTGATCAACGAGTACGGGCCCACCGAGTGCTCGGTCGGCACCACGATCCGGCCGGTCACCGCCCCGCACAGCCGGACCGTCCCGCTCGGCGGCCCGCTGCCCGGCGCCACCTGCCACATCCTCGACCCGCACGGCCGGCTGGTCCCGGTCGGCGCGGTCGGCGAACTGTACGTCGGCGGCACCGGGGTGGCCCGCGGCTACCTGGGCCGGCCCGACCTGACCGCCGAGAAGTTCGTCCCGGACCCCTTCGGACCGCCCGGGGCGAGGCTCTACCGCACCGGCGACCTCGCGGTGCGGCTGGCCGACGGCGCGATCGACTTCCTCGGCCGGATCGACACCCAGGTGAAGATCCGCGGCTACCGGATCGAACTCGGCGAGATCGAGGCCGTCCTGGTCGCGCACCCCGACGTCCGCGACGCGGTCGTCGTCGCCCGCGAGCAGGAGAACGGCGACAAGGCGCTCGTCGGCTACGCGGTGGCGGTCGGGGGCGCGGTCCTCGACCCGGCCCTGCTGCGCGAGCACCTCGCCGCGGCCCTGCCCGAGTACATGGTGCCGGTGGCCGTCGTGCCGCTGGACGCCGTACCGCTGACCGCCAACGGCAAGACCGACCACCGCGCGCTGCCCGAACCGGCCCGGGCCGCGGCGGACGACGACCGACTCCCGGCCGACCCGATCGAGGAGCAGATCATCGCGATCTGGCGCGAACTCCTCGGCCGGGACCGCATCAACCCCGACGACAGCTTCTTCGAGCTCGGCGGGCACTCGATCCTCGCGATCCGGATGACCTCCCAGATCCAGGACGAGTTCGACATCGACATCTCGGTACGGGCGATCTTCGAGCACACCACGGTGCGCGAACTCGCCGCCGCGGTCGAGGACCACATCAGGGCCGAGATCGAGCAGATGTCCGACACCGAAATTCTCAACGAGGCACAGCTGATGGGGGAGCAGGGAGCATGAGCAGCGGCAACGACAACGGCCGTCCGCAGGAGCAGGACGCGGCGCAGCGCCGCGAGGAGCTGCTCCGCCGCAGACTGGGCGGCGCCGGCGGGCGCAAGGGCAGGCGCGGGGCGGGCCGGGCGGCCTTCCCGACCGCCGACCGCAGCGCACCGCTGCGGACCTCCCACGGCCAGCAGCAGATGTGGTTCCTCAACCGCATGCACCCCGACAGCCCCGAGTACCTCGTCCCGCTGGTGCTCCGGATGCGCGGACCGCTGGACGCCGAACTCCTGCGCCGCGCGGTGGAGGGCATCCTCGACCGGCACGAGGTGCTGCGCAGCCGCTACGTCCTCGCGGACGGCGAGCCGGTGCAGGTGGTCGACGCGCCCCGACGCGTCGAGCTGCCGCTGACCGACCTCCGCGCGGTGCCCTCCGGGGAGCGCGAGGAGCGCGCCCGCGGCATCGTCGAGGCGGACGTCGCCCGCGCGATCGACCTGGAACAGGAGTGGCCGGTCCGCGCCCTGCTGGTCCGGCTCGACGAGCAGGACCACATCCTTGCCGTCACCTTCCACCACATCGCCTGCGACGCCTGGTCGGTCCGGCTCTTCGCCGACGAACTCGGCACCCTCTACCGGGCGTTCGGCGAGGGAGCGGCCTCCCCGCTGGCCCCGCTCGCGGTCCAGTACGCGGACTACGCGGCCTGGCAGCGCGACCACCTGAGCGGCGAGGTCATGGAGCGCCACCTCGCGTACTGGCGCGAGCAGCTCGCCGACCTGCCGACCCTGGCCGTGCCCACCGATCGCCAGCGCCCCGCCGTGCGCGAATGGGCCGGCGGCCAGGTCCCGTTCGCCGTCCCGGCCGGGCTGGCCGCGCGGGTCGGCGAGCTGGCGAAGGCGTACGACACCACGGTCTTCACCGTGCTGCTGACGGCCTACCAGGCGCTGCTGTCGCGCTGGAGCGGCGGCACCGACGTCCCGGTCGGCGTCACCGTCTCCGGGCGCGGCCGGCCGGAGCTGCAGCAGCTCATCGGCTACGGAATCAACACCCTGGTGGTGCGCGGCCGTTGGGAGAGCGGCGCGTCCTTCGAGGAGCTGGTCGCCGGCACCGGCCGGACGCTGCTGGACGCCTTCGAGTACCAGGCCGTCCCGTTCGCCCACCTGGTCGACGAGCTCCAGCCGGAGCGCGACCTCTCGCGCACCCCGCTGTTCCAGGTCGACTTCATCCTGCAGCAGGACCGCGCCACCGCCTTCGACCTGCCCGGCCTCGACGTCGAGGTGCTGACCGGCTCGCGGACCAGCAAGTTCGACCTGACCATGGAGCTGCTGGAGGGCGCGGACGGTTCGCTCACCGGCACCCTGGTCTTCGCCGCCGCCCTCTTCGAGCACGCGACGGTCGAGCGGCTGGCCGGCCAGTTCCTGCAGCTGCTGGAGTCGGTCACCGCCGAGCCCGCGGCGCCCGTCGCGCTGGCGCAGCTGCTGCCGGCGGCGGAGCTGGAACTGCTGACCGGTGCCTGGGCCACGGCGGTGGAGGCGCCGGTGGACGCCACGGTGCACGAGGTGTTCGAGCGGCAGGTGGCTGCGACGCCGGATGCGGTGGCGGTGGTGTTCGACGGCGTCGAGCTGACGTATGCGGAGGTGAACGAGCGGGCGAACCGGCTGGCTCATCATCTGCGGTCGTTGGGTGCGGGTCCGGAGGGGCTGGTCGGTCTGTCGCTGGAGCGCGGGCTGGAGCTGCTGCCGGCGCTGATCGGTGTGCTGAAGTCGGGTGCGGCGTATGTGCCGTTGGACCCGTCGAACCCGCTGGACCGCTTGGAGTACATCCTGGCGGACACGGGTGCGTCGGTGGTGGTGACCCAGGAGAGCCTGGCGCACCGCTTCGAGGCGTACCGCGGTGACCTGGTGGTCCTGGACCGCGCGGAGACGGTGGACGCGCTGGCTGGCGCCTCCGCCACGGATCCGGCCGTCCTGGCGGGGCCGGAGAGCCTGATCTACGTCATCTACACCTCGGGTTCGACGGGTCGGCCGAAGGGTGTCTGCCTGTCGCACGCGAATGTGCTGCGGTTGTTCACGACGACGCGGGAGCAGTTCGGGTTCGGGTCGGATGATGTGTGGACGCTGTTCCACTCGTATGCGTTCGACGTGTCGGTGTGGGAGATGTGGGGTGCGCTGCTGCACGGTGGTCGGATCGTGGTGGTGCCGGCTGCGGTGACGCGGGCTCCGGAGGAGTTCGTGGGGTTGATGGTGGAGCACGGGGCGACCGTGTTGTGCCAGACGCCGACGGCGTTCCGGACGTTGGCGCAGATGGCCGGTGCGGGTGATGCGCGGGTGGATGCGCTGTCGCTGCGTGCGGTGATCTTCGCGGGTGAGCGGCTGGACATGGGTGAGTTGGCGCCGTGGGCCGCTCGGGTGGGCGTCGATGAGACCGCGCTGGTGAACATGTACGGGATCACCGAGACGACGGTGCATTCGACGTACTACCGGGTGACGGCGGAGGATCTGGCGCACGCGTCGGCGAGTCC